>CALGEE010000340.1 GCA_937881525.1 uncultured Sphingomonadales bacterium
AACTTCGTATTACTAGCCGGTCGCGCGACGGTAACATCCTTATTGCTTATAATAGCGGGCCAAAAGACCCCGGATCATATTGGTTTGTGAAGGACGGTAAGGGTAGTAAACTAGCAAGCAGAAATCCGTCGGTTAAGGCAGCGGATTTAAACAAGGTCGAATTTTTCCGATACCCTGCTCGGGACGGCAAGATGATCCCAGCCTATATTACTATACCTAAGGGCAAGGGGCCTTTCCCGTTGGTGGTCATCCCGCACGGTGGGCCACAAGTAAATGAAGTCATCGGCTATGATGAATGGGGACAGTTTCTGGCAAACGCCGGTTATATGGTGTTGCAACCACAGTACCGCATGTCAGTGGGCTGGGGTAAGGATCACTTTGACTCAGCTTACGGCCAGCACGGCTTGGCCATGCAGGACGATAAAGATGACGGCGCCATGTACCTTGTGAAGGAAGGCCTGGTAGACAAAGACCGGATGGCCATGTTTGGTTGGTCCTATGGCGGCTATGCTGCGCTGGTCGCAACACAGAGAGATAACAACATTTATCAATGCGCCATAGCTGGTGCCGCTGTTGCAGATCCTGAAAAACAGTATTTCGGCAGGCGCAATCCTTCATCGCCAAAGGCATTGGATGATTGGTCAAAGCGGCGCGGCATGATCGGCATAAATCCGATTAAGGACGTTGCAAAGTCGAATATTCCTCTGTTGATGGTCCACCCAAGACAGGACCGGCGTGTGCTCTATTATCACTTGACTGACTATAAAGCCGCGATGGAAAAAGCAGGCAAAACGAACGCTCAGTACATAACACTGGAGGGCGCGGATCACTTCTATAGTACATTAATGTACGATCATCAGACGACGCTCTATAGCAAAATGCTTGATTACCTGAAGAAAGATTGCGGTCCCGGCGGGCTCTAATCCCTGATTGGGCTTATCATATATATTTGTGAGAGATCCGCTTGGTAGATTTGCCAATCTGGAGTTGTTTTTTCTGGATATGTTGCAGCGCACTACAAAGTGGTGCTAACGGACATTCATTATCCCGAAAGGATTAGTCCATGGTACGTTCTGCCAAAAAGAGTAATGGCCCAATCATCATTAAAAAATATGCCAACCGCAGACTTTATAACACCCAGTCTTCAAAATATATCACGCTCGGTTTCCTCGCAGAACTGACGCGCAAGGATATTGATTTTAAGGTCGTTGATGCAAAATCCAACGAAGATATTACCCACGGCGTCCTTACGCAGATAATAATGGATGAGGAAAATAACGGGCATCAGATGCTTCCGGTAGGGTTCCTTAAGCAGCTTATCGCGATGTATGGAGATTCCATGCAAGGGTTGGTGCCGCAATTTCTTGAAACCTCAATGGATAACTTCCGAAAGAACCAACGGCAGGTTCAGGATGTTATTGAGACGGCGATAACGTCTGGTCCTTTTGGCCATCTGGCCAAGCAGAACATCGAATTCCTCCGGACAGCGCGCGAGGCGCTTATGCCTAATTTGGGCAATTTAACTGGCAAGAAAAGCGAGCACGAGGACAGCATTGCGGACCTTAAGCAACAAATCGCTTCGCTACAGGCCAAGATCGACAAGATGGCGACTGACAAAGCTTTATAACCTCACATATAATTACAGGTAAGAATGTGATAAAACATGCATTAAGTGTCACGCGCGCCAAAAACTTCGGGGGCTGGTATCAAGCAGTCATCTCCGAAGCCGATTTGGCCGAGGAATCAGGGGTGCGTGGCTGTATGGTCATTCGGCCGTGGGGCTACGGCATGTGGGAACGCATTCAGAAGCTGATGGATGCCGAAATCAAAGCCGCTGGCGTTGAAAACTGCTACTTCCCATTGTTCATTCCATTGTCCTTCTTCGAAAAAGAAGCCGACCATGTCGAGGGCTTTGCCAAAGAAATGGCAGTGGTCACGCACCATCGCCTTATCAGTGACGGCAATGGCAAGCTGATCCCCGACCCGGGATCAAAGCTGGAAGAGCCACTTGTCGTTCGTCCAACATCGGAAACGGTGATTGGCGCAGCCATGAGCCGCTGGGTGCAAAGCTGGCGTGATTTGCCTTTGATGGTGAACCAATGGGCCAATGTTGTCCGCTGGGAAATGCGCACGCGTATGTTCCTGCGCACCAGCGAGTTTTTATGGCAGGAAGGGCATACGGCGCATGCCGACCGCGCGGATGCCATGCAGGAAACGATGCGCGCACTCGAAATGTACCGTGCCTTTGCTGAAGGGCCGCTGGCGATGCCAGTTGTGGCTGGCGAGAAGCCTGAGAATGAGCGTTTTCCTGGCGCAGTAGCAACCTACAGCATCGAAGCGATGATGCAGGATGGCAAAGCCCTGCAGGCCGGAACGTCGCATTATCTCGGCACGGGTTTTGCCGAGGCGTCGGGGATCAAATATCAGGACAAAGAGGGCAATCAGCAGTTCGCCCATACGACAAGCTGGGGCGTTTCCACGCGTATGATCGGCGGTGTCATCATGACGCACGGCGATGATGATGGCTTGCGTTGCCCGCCGCAAATTGCACCGCACCAAATTGTTATCATTCCGATGCTGCGCGACAATGACGAAGACGATGCGGTTTTGGAATATTGCCGCAGCTTACGCGCCGAATTGCTTGCGCTCAGCGCGTTCGGCGAGCCGCTGCGCGTGCTGCTCGACACCAAGGCTGCAAAGGCGTCAAACAAACGCTGGGCTTGGGTAAAGAAAGGCGCGCCTATCATTGTCGAAGTCGGCCCACGCGACATGAGCGAGGGCAAGGCCGCCGTCATTCGCCGCGACCAACTTTACAAGGAAGATGGCAAGCTTGCGACGGCATTTACCCCGCGCGATGCATTGGTTGCCTCAGCAGCCGCGATGCTGGAAGACATCCAAGGCGCCTTATACGCACAAGCAAAAGAACGTCTCGAAGCCAATATTCGCCGCGACGTAACTGACCTTGCACAGCATTTTGCCGGCGATGAAGCCAAATTTGCTGGCTGGGTTGAAGTGCAATGGGCACGTCCAAGTGGCGCTGACCTCGACAAGATTGTCGCGCAGCTCAAAGCGCTAAAGCTGACCATGCGCAACAGTCCAGTAGACGCGGTACCTGCGGACGGCGCTTGCTTCTTTACAGGCGCGCCAGCGGTGGAGCGGATATTGATAGGGCGGACCTATTAGCACATGACCAAATACGCGCAATTTGAGGGGCTTCCCACCCGCGATCAGATATTGGAATTTATCAAGACGTCGAAGGAGCCTGCGGGCAAGCGCGAGATTGCACGTGAGTTTGGTCTACGCGGCAATGAGAAAATTACCCTTAAGGCGTTGTTGAAGGACATGACCGATGAAGGGCTCATCGACATGGCCCCGGGCCGCGCTTTTCACAAAATGGGCGGCGTACCGAAAGTTACGGTGCTGAAAATTGTTGCGATTGACGGTGACCAGGCGGTTGCCGTACCCGAACATTGGGAAGCCGAAGGCATTCCACTACCTAAAATTCGCGTGATTGAAGCCAAAGGTAAGCGCGGGGCCTTGGGCATCGGCGAGCGGATACTGGCACGTACGGAAGAACGCGGCACTGGCTTGGTTGCGCATATCATGAAAAAGCTTGCGAAGGGCAGCGAGCAGATATTGGGCGTAGTCGAAGGCGGAGAAAATGAACGCTACTGGTTAAAGTCGGTCGACAAAAAGGCGCGTTTTGACACCCAAATTGGGGATGTTGGTGATGCGAAAGCTGGCGAGCTTGTGTTGGCCGAACTGACGGGCAACGCACACAAAAAATCTGCGCGGGTCACGCAAGTACTTGGCGACCCATTTGCACCGAAAAGCTTCAGCCTTATCGCCATTCACAAATATGGCATTCCGTTTGAAATGCCGGAGGCGACCGAACGCGAGGCAGAGCGCGTGCGGGAATTGCCCGTTACCAATGACCATCGTGAAGACCTGCGCCATTTGCCTATAATTGCTATCGATCCACGCGATGCACGCGACTTTGACGATGCCATTTGGGCTACCGCCAATGCCGACACCGGCGGCTTTGACGCGATCGTCGCGATTGCGGATGTTAGTTACTATGTCCGTCCGGGCAGCGCGCTTGACCATGAGGCATCAAAGCGCGGTAATAGCGTATATTTCCCCGACTTGGTCGTGCCCATGCTTCCGCATGCTTTGTCATCAGACAAATGTTCTTTGCGGGCAGGGGAGGACCGGGCGGTACTTGCCTGTCACTTGTCTATTGGCAAGACAGGCCAAGTTGCGTCGTGGCGCTTCACCCGCGCTGTGGCGCGAATTGCTGCCAACATCCCGTATCCCGACGCGCAAGCCGCAATTGATGGACAAATGGAAAACCCGTTGCTCGAAACGGCGCTTAAGCCGCTTTGGGCGTGTTGGCGACTTCTCGCAAAGGCGCGGCATAAGCGCGGGCCATTGGAGCTTAACTTACCCGAGAAGCGAATTACGCTGGACGAACAGGGCCGTGTCACTGGCGTGGCCGTACGCGAGCAGCTTGAGGCCCATCGCTTGGTGGAAGATTTCATGATCGCCGCAAATGTCGCTGCGGCCAAGGCATTGGAAGCCAAAAAATCGTCCTTGATTTACCGCGCCCATGAACCGCCAAGCCGCGAAAAGCTTGTTGCGCTGAAGGAGTATCTCAAGATCTTTGAAATCGACTTCGCGCTGGGCCAAGTGGTAAAGCCGGAAACATTCAACGCGATCCTTGAGAAAGTCATTGACGAGGAGGTCCGCCCGCAAATCATGGAGGCGGTGCTTCGCAGCCAGACGCAGGCTTATTATGGCCCCAATAATGTTGGCCATTTTGGCCTTTCACTTGGTAGCTATGCACATTTCACGTCCCCAATCCGCCGTTATGCCGACCTTATTGTGCACCGGGCGCTGGTGAGTTCTTATGGGCTTGAGATGCCCAAACCCAAGTTGAAGGATGTTGAGCCGACGACTGGCCTCACCGAGGCAGCCATTACGAAGCTGGCGGCAACTGCCGAAGCCATTAGCCGCACCGAACGCCGCGCGATGGAAGCCGAGCGTGAGACGACTGACCGCTATATCGCAGCGTATCTTTCCGCACAGGTCGGACAAATCATTCAAGCGCGCATCACGGGCGTGCAGAATTTTGGATTTTTTGCAACGGTTGAGGGGGTTGGCGGCGATGGCTTGGTTCCAGTCTCAACCTTGGGCAAAGACTATTTCCATTATGACGAGGCAAGCCAAACACTAATCGGTGAAAAAACGCGGCAGGAATATCGCCCAGGAATGCGACTGGAACTGCGTCTGGCGGAGGCAAACCCGATTTCAGGGTCTCTGCGGTTCGAGTTGCCAGAAGGCGGCAGCTATTCGCCTGACCGGTTCAAGCATAAGGGCAAGCCAAAGACCGGAAAATATGACGCCGGAAAGCGGGGGCGTCCAGGCAATATTCGCCATCAAGGGAAAAAGCGCTAATCTCCAACGCCGCCTTGCGCAATATTGGCAGTTAACTCAAATCATCCAGCTGCGCGTCGCTGAGCGACCCTGGGATCACCATGACCGGGCAGGGCAGTGTCCCGGCATTGACGCCGGTAAAGTGCGCTATCAGCGGCCCCGGCGCGCCTTGGGCCGCGGCGCCAAGCACAAGCGCGGCAATGCCCTGATGCTCCTCAAGCATGACCTTCACCACGTCGATTGCTTCGTCGGGTTTGACGGTGATGGCAGGGCGAACACCCATTTCGTCGAAAATTGAACCCGCCGCAGCCGTCACAAGCTGCTCTGCCCGGTCGCGGGCATCTTCTTCCATGGTTGCCTGAACGCCGCCCCATGCGACAAAGTCAGCCTGCTCAACGAGAGCCAAGATATGCACTTCACCTCCGGTTTTGGCAGCGCGACGTGACGCAAAACGCAGAGCGAGGCGCGCTTCTTCGGTTTCGTCGATGACCACCAAATATGTCCGCATGCATTCCCCCGGCGCCAGCTTTGTCGCCAGCCATTTGTGATTTAAGATAGACTGCGCGAAAATTGCATGATTGGCAACCTTATCACGCTTGACAACCTTATCACGCTTGACGCTTGGGAAAGCTTGGCTATTCGGGGTTACCAACGAAGTCCAAAAAAGGCTATTACCCAATGCCCATCGAACTCAAAATGCCCGCGCTTTCCCCCACCATGGAAGAAGGCACATTGTCGCGCTGGCTTGTGAAGGAAGGCGACAGCGTTTCTTCAGGCGATTTGTTGGCAGAGATTGAGACGGACAAGGCGACTATGGAGTTCGAGGCGATTGATGATGGGATCGTCACAAAACTGCTCGTGGCGGCAGGAACCGACGGCGTAAAGGTTGGCACGGTAATCGCGATGATTCAGGGTGAGGATGAGGACGCGGCACCTGCGCCGAAATCAACCGCACCGGCAGCTGCACGCGAAGCTTCAAAAACAGTAGAGGTCGGGTCAAAGCCGATTGAGACGCCGATAACAATATCAAAAGCTGATGTGCAGAAACAATCCTCCGGTGACGAACGGATCATAGCCAGCCCATTGGCCAAGCGGATAGCCGTAAACAAGGGGTTGGACCTTACATCAGTAAAGGGCAGCGGGCCCAATGGCCGTATCGTT
>CALGEE010000341.1 GCA_937881525.1 uncultured Sphingomonadales bacterium
TGGCGGTGGTGGCGGTGGCGGTGGCGGTGGCGGTGGCGGTGGCGGTGGCGGTGGAGGAGCCACTTCGACTGGCGCAGGTGCACCACCGAAGTTATAAACCAGGCTGCCCATGATGCTGTGCGAACGGAAGCTTGTATCAACTGCGCGACCAAGACGATCAACCAAGTTGACCTTGCTCGCATTGAAGAACCGATACTTCAAGCCAACATCCCAGCTTTTGCTCAGTGGCGCGCGAACGCCGGCAAGTGCCTGCCATGCAAAACCCGTATCCGTGTCATCAAGGAGTGCTGGAGCTGCAAAAGTTTGCGCGCCTACACGAGCAACACCAACGCCGCCACCAACAAAGCCCTGAAGGTCGTCGTCATCACCGAAATCCAACAAGCCATTGACCATGAAACTCAATGCATTTGCGTCACCCGGGCCACCCAATGGTGCGTTCGCTTTACGATATGAGACTTCTGATTCGAGACGGAAACCGCCAAAATCATATCCGACTGCGCTGCCGAAATCATAACCATTGTCTGTGTCTACTGAAGCCGCATTCTTCAGGGCACCAATATCCAAAGCGAGGTCTTCTACTATCATGGCACCGCCATCAACTGCCACATACCACTGGTTGTCGCGGGCCAAAGCCGGTGATGTCAGAACAGTAGAAGCGAGTGCCAAACTTATGGCTAACTTACGCATTAACTTTCCCCTTTTCGATTTTAGGAACATACTTTTAACCCGCATATGCTAGCGTTTTTGTTCCGCCGATGCAAGTCGCTATGCAGCTACACTGTTGCTAAAATGTCGCCATTATTGTCGATATTTGATATTTTGACCCACTTCCGTGAGCTTGCAAATTTGGGTTACGCGCATACAAATCGAATTCATAGATAGCAAAATTGAGGCAAGCGCTTGACGCGCTTCAACGTCGATGAAAGCGTGTCACTGCGCGGCTCGCAATTTTTGACTATGCCCAATCCTAACCAAATAAAGTTACGATGTCAATATATTTTTACCTATTTGGTTATAATAGATGTACTATCGCAACTGGCTGTCCTTACTGCCACGCCGGTTGATTGTGGAATGTTGCACCGACGCATCCCGCGCAGATTGGCAGGTTATGCAGGTGCGTATGCCGGGTAGGGCGGCTTGGCGACGTTCGGGAATAGGCTCACCGCAGTCGTCGCAATATTCGGCGCTTGTTCCAGCGGGCAGGCGCGCACGTGCGCCGGACACTGCATCCTTAACGCTATCGTCGATCTGGTCCTGCACCGCGCCGTCGCGCGTCCAGCCGCCGGCCATTATCCGACCGCCTTTTGCAGGTTAAGCAAAACCAGCGTGTCACAATGCTCGATTGTGCCGGACAGGGTTTTAAGGTCAGTCATGTTGCAATCTCCTACCCCGTATCAACGGCCTTCATATGCGCGAAGTTCCCGCAGACAAAATGAGTTGGCACAAGATGATATCGCCGCGCGCCCGCTTTGGCTAAGGCGTAAGCATGTCGCGCATAATCCTGTTCAACAAACCTTATGGCGTCTTGCCGCAATTCACCGACAAGGGGACCGAAGGGTCGCCGCGCCCGACGCTGTCGCAATTTGTCGACGTCCCCGGTGTCTATCCCGCTGGGCGGCTGGATATGGATAGTGAGGGGCTGATGCTGCTGACCGACGATGGCCGTTTGCAGGCGCGGATTTCGGACCCGAAGTACAAAATGGCCAAAAGCTACTTGGTGCAGGTCGAGGGCGATGTGGCCGACGATGCGCTGGTGCGGTTGCGACGCGGGGTTTCGTTGAAGGACGGCTTGACCCTGCCCTGCGAGGCCGAGCGGATTGCAGACCCGATGCTCTGGCCGCGCGATCCGCCGATCCGTGTGCGGCAATCCATCCCTGATGGCTGGATCGAGCTGACCATCCGCGAAGGGCGCAACCGGCAGGTGCGGCGCATGACCGCCGCGGTCGGGCATCCAACGCTTCGGTTGGTGCGGCGCGCGATTGGGGAATGGACGCTCGATGGTCTTGCCCCGGGTATGTGGCGCGAGGTTGAAGGCTAAATAGTCATCGGGCGCGCGATGCGCTTGCCCTTAGTCCGGCTGGTCAAATGAAACTGGCCGCATCGGTCGCACGCATAATGGCGCAACGTGATGGTCGCCGCTGCAATCGCCGCAACTGCCTCCGCCTCCGTCGCATAACGCGTTTTCTTCGCGCAAATGCTTAACCGCGTGCGCAGATCATTCCTCGCTTTCGAACGCGATGCAGCCCATGTTG
>CALGEE010000342.1 GCA_937881525.1 uncultured Sphingomonadales bacterium
GACGTAGTGTGAAATCTGCGCTTTTTCAACCCACCACATCCAAAGCCATATGGTCTGTTGATTACCGCTGAGAATTGACCCGGCGCCGACAGAAATTTTCACTGAGAACTGACCCATGTGCAAGCTTGCCCCAGCCTGAACCAGCTGGGGATTATCGGAGTGATAGACATGGGATTTTTGAGGGTAATTCGGAAATGGGCGCTGCGGGATAAGATGCCCATTCGCGAGATCGCGCGGCGAACGGGCGTTTCGCGCAACACGATCAAGAAGTATCTGCGGGAGGGGATTGTTGAGCCCTCTTTTCGAACGCCGGACCGCCCAAGCAAGCTGGACCCGTATGCTGAGAAGCTATCTGGCTGGCTTGTGTCCGAACAGCGCAAATCACGCAAAGAGCGCCGGACAGCAAAGCAGATGCATGCTGATCTGGTGCAGCTTGGATATGAGGGGTCATACGTTCGTGTGGCGGTCTTCGTGCGGAATTGGAAGGGTGAACGGCAGCGTGCGCATTGCACGACGGATCGCGGCGTCTTTGTGCCGCTGGTATTCCAGCCTGGCGAGGCTTTCCAGTTCGATTGGAGTGAAGACTGGGCCTATGTTGGCGGCGAGCGCGTCAAGCTCCAGGTAGCCCATATCAAACTGTCACACAGCCGCGCCTTTCTTGTGCGAGCTTATCTGCTGCAAACGCATGAGATGCTGTTCGATGCTCATTGGCACGGATTCCGGGTGTTTGAGGGCATCCCCGGTCGCGGTATTTACGATAATATGAAGACCGCCGTCGACCGGGTCGGCGTTGGCAAGAAGCGCGATGTGAATGCGCGGTTCCTGGCGATGACCAGCCATTATGTCTTTGATCCTGAGTTCTGCAATCCAGCAGCCGGCTGGGAGAAAGGTCAGGTTGAGAAGAACGTGCGCGATGCCCGCCACCGGCTCTGGCAACTCATGCCAGCCTTTCCCGATCTGAATACGCTGAACCTCTGGTTGGAAGAGCGCTGCAAGCTGCTGTGGGCGGAGACGGCGCATGGCACACTGCCTGGCAGCATTGCCGACATCTGGGAGGCAGAGAAGCCTGCGCTGATGCCACTGCCCACAATGTTCGACGGATTTGTTGAAGAGCGAAAGCGCGTCTCACCCACCTGCCTGATCACGTTTGATCGCAACCGCTACTCTGTGCCTGCCAGCTTTGCGAACCGCCCTGTCAGCCTGCGCATCTACCCTGAGCGTCTCGTCGTTGTCGCCGAGGGTCATGTGGTTTGCGCGCATGAGCGCATCATTGAACGATCACACCGTCAGCCGGGGCGGATTATCTATGACTGGCGCCATTATCTGGCAGTGGTCCAGCGCAAACCAGGCGCACTTCGCAACGGCGCCCCGTTTGTCGAGATGCCGGATGCATTCCGACAGTTGCAGGCACAGATGCTGCGCAAGCCTGGCGGCGACCGTGAGATGGTCGAGATCCTGTCCTTGGTGCTGCACCACGATGAACAGGCCGTGCTGTGCGCTGTTGAAATGGCACTGGAGGCCGGTGTGCCGACCAAGACCCATGTGCTGAACCTGCTGCATAGGCTGGTGGACGGAACGCCGACTGACCAGCCAGATGTGACCCCGCCCGCAGCCCTTTCTTTGAGCAAGGAACCCGTGGCCAATGTCGCGCGGTATGATGGGCTGCGCACCACGGGAGGAACACGTCATGCGTCATGATCCCGCCGGTGCTGCGATTGTTATCATGATGCGCAGCCTGAAGATGCCGGGCATGGCTCAAGCCGTGCAGGATCTGTATGAGCAAGGATCGCCCGCTTTCGATGCGGCGATCCCCATCTTGTCGCAGCTGCTCAAGGCCGAAATGGCTGAACGTGAGGTGCGTTCCGTGGCCTATCACATGAAGGCAGCACGCTTTCCGGCATACAAGGACCTCTCCGGCTTCGACTTTGCCGCCAGCGAAGTCCGTGAAGCTTTGGTCCGCCAACTTCATCGATGCGAGTTCATGAACGCAGCTGAGAATGTGGTTCTGATCGGCGGGCCCGGAACTGGAAAAAGCCACGTCGCGACGGCTTTGGGCATCCAGGCAATCGAGCATCATCGAAAGCGGGTGCGCTTCTTCTCGACCGTGGAACTGGTCAACGCGCTGGAGCAGGAAAAGGCCCAAGGCAAGGCCGGGAAAATCGCCGAGGCGCTGGTGAAAACTGACTTGGTGATCCTGGATGAGTTGGGATATTTGCCATTCAGCGCTTCAGGTGGCGCACTGCTGTTCCATCTTCTGAGCAAGCTGTATGAACGCACCAGCGTCGTCATCACAACAAATCTAAGCTTCAGCGAATGGGCAAGCGTCTTCGGTGACGCCAAGATGACCACCGCGCTGCTCGATCGTCTCACCCATCGCTGCCACATCCTGGAGACCGGCAATGACAGCTATCGGTTCAAAGCCAGCTCCGAGATCGCAAAGAAGAAACGAAAGGAGACAGCAGCATTGACGCCATCATGACGCAAAGATCATAACAACTGGGCGGGTCAAGTCTCGGTGAAAATGCCGGGTCAATTCTCAGCGGTAATCAACACATTCATCAATCAACACCACAAAGCGTTATGCCCACCTGTCGCCTGAACGCCTGCGAGAAAGCGCCGAAGTGGCAGCATCTGTTTACACTGCGTCAATAGCAGCGACAAAAGACGTTGACGTGCCTGCGGAACCTGACTTTTTACTGTCGTTGCTTTTGGGTGCAGGTATCGCAGAACAGGCACACAACACAGAGACTAAAGCCGCTCCACTGCTGCAATGAGCTGATCAGAATTCGCGTTGAAATATTATTGTCAGCTATGCTGTTTGCAGCATCGGTCACTCTGAGTTCATACTGGTCGCCCGCTGCACTGTCCGCAAAAGGTCTACTTTGGCTCAAAACTCAGGACGTATGATGCCCAAAATCGGGACCGCTTTCAGTACGATTTCCAATCGGAAAGTAATCGCTAAGCTTCTATATCTGCT
>CALGEE010000343.1 GCA_937881525.1 uncultured Sphingomonadales bacterium
ATATCGAGGAGATGTGGCGCGACCAGTTTGACTGGGTCTACCGCGAGATGGATTATGCGGTATTTGCCTTTACCATCCACCCTGATGTGGCGGGGCGTCCGCAGGTTTTGCTGATGCTGGAGCGGCTGATCGAATACATCAGTCGCCATTCCGGCGTGCAATGGATGCCGTTCGAGGATATAGCCCGTGACTTCCGCACGCGTTATCCTTTTGCAGGAACAGCACGGCCCGAGGTGGTCTGATGTGCAACGCCTGCGGTTTTCCGGCACGCGCAGGCCACTGGACAGACGCAGGGCTGGACACCCCGCATGACCGCCTGCGCGCCCGCTTCCGCCGCGCGCAGGTTTTGGCGCGCGTATTGCGCCCTTACGGTCTGACGGCACATGATGATGGCGTGACCGATGGCTTGGTCCTGTCCACCCTTGCCGGCGCAAGCATCATCGTGACCGACCCTGCCCAGCTTTGGGCATCGGTCGAACGCCTTGCAGGCCGCGCTTACGACCCCCTTGCATGAGCGATAACCGCCTGCCGTTGACGATACTGGGCGGCTGGCTTGGCGCCGGCAAAACGACATGGCTGCGCCATCAGTTGCACGAAGGTTTGCATGCACATGTGATGGTGAACGAAGCGGCAGGGGTGGCCGTCGACGATGCTCTGCTATCACATGCACAGGGTGTGACGGTGCTGGCCGGAGGCTGCGCCTGTTGTGACGGCCTTCACCATCTCGTAGCGGCGTTGCGTGCTTTGGCGGACCGGCGCAGTTCGGGCGAAGCGGTGCCCGAAATCATCCTTGAAACCAGCGGGCTTGCCGACCCTGCCACCATCATCACAGCGCTGACAGATGACCCGATCCTTGCACGTCATTTCCGCCTGACTGGTACCACCGTTCTGGTGGATGCAGCAAACGGGGCCGCAGAGCTTGCTGCGGGGACACTGGCCATCGCCCAAATCCGTGCCGCAACTGCATTGATCCTGACAAAGACGGATGCGGCACCGCCTGTCGCAACGGCCCGCCTTGCCGCAACCCTTGCCGCTTTGAACCCTTTGGCAACTCTTTCGGCGGCAGTGGCAGGCATCGCTGTGTCGCTATCGGACGTCGTGGCAGATCCCTTGCCGCTGGGGCAGACAATGCGTGCGGTGACGGCAATCACCCTGCCCATTCCAAAAAGTTCAGACTGGGCCAGCCTGTCCCTGTGGCTGTCGGCCTTGTTGCACGCGCATGGCGACAGGTTGATTAGGCTGAAGGGCGTGGTCCAGACCCCTGCGGGTCGGCTGTTGATCCAGACGGTGCGCAAGACGGTTCAGCCGCCGGAAATGCTGCCTGATGGACTTGGCACCGATGACATCCTCGCCGTTATCGGAGAAAACCCTGACGTGGCCGTCGTGCAGGCATCCCTTGCGCGGTTTCTGTCCTGAAGTGCAATCAGTCGGTGATCCGCAAGATCAGCTTTCCGGCAGTCTGCCGGCTTTCAAGTGCGGCAAACATCGCCTCTGCATCCTTGAGGTCATAGCTGCCAGCGATCGGCACCTGCAATGTGCCGGCCATGATTGCACCCACGACAGCATCAATGCCCTGCCGCCATTCGGCACTGCGATTGTCCAGATGCCCGATGTGAAGCCGGGTAAAGGTCAGCGACTTTTGCACCAGTCGCTCCCACAGGTTGGGCAGCGGCTTGCCCTCGGCCTCGCCATAACTGACGACATGGCCCAGTCGACGGATGCAGTCAAACGACCGGTCAAGAATTGTGGCTCCGGTAGAGTCGATCACTTTGTCGACCCCCCGTCCCAAAGTCATCTCGTTACAAACGCTGACAAAGTCTTCAATTCCACGATTCACCACGCGGTCCGAGCCTAAAGCCAGAGCCAAGACTTCTTTCCCCGCCGTACCAACCGTCCCGATCACCACCGCCTCTGCTATCTTTGCAAGCTGGGCAAGCTGCAGCCCCACTCCGCCGCCAATGGCATGGATCAGAAGTGTGTCACCTGCTTGCGTCTTGCTGACCGTATGCAAAAGGTGCCAGGCCGTCAGCGATTGGATGTAAAAGGCAGCCCCCACGTCAAAGCTCATGGCATCCGGCAGCCGGATCAGCCGCTCTTCAGGCACAGCACAAAACGTGGCAAACCCACCCGCATCTTCCGAAAACCCCGCAACCCGATCACCGGGCACGTATCCGGTGACACCCTCGCCACAGACCTCGACCACTCCTGAAAGCTCCAGCCCCGCCACCAGCGGATAGCCCTTGGGATGCGGATACACGCCATGCCGCATCATAAGGTCGGCGAAGTTGAGCCCGGCCCGGTGCACACGAACGAGAACATGCCCCGGCCCTGCTGTCGGTTCAGCCACATCGCGCAACAAGGGGGCAAGGGTTACGGCCCCCGGTGGGTCAAAGACGATTGCTTGCATTTGTATCTCGCTTTCCAAGTGATTATCCAGAATTACATCCGTTCACCGAGTATCGGGCGCAAGTCGTCAAACCGGCGCGGGGCCGCGCTGATCAGGCGTGCGGCCGCGATTCAGCTTAGAACTTAGGACGGATTTACGCGAGATTCAAAGCTGTGCTGGTCACATCCTGAGAAACTGGCAAAGCGCTCTTCATTCCGCCCAGAAAATAGCCATGCGCAACTTAACTATCGACGCTTTTTGCTCATTAAGGCTTGCCACATGAAACCGATGCCTATCTGCTTTGACGAAATCGAAAGGATCAGGCAGTATGTCGTGCGTGCCGCCTGTGTCCGCACTCTAAAGGGAACACGAACGAGATGCTGACGATAACTGCTGCAGGCTTCACTTTCGCCGCGAGGTTTGAAATTGCTGCTGCCCCCAAGACCGTGGCCGCCTTCCGCGAACGCATGCCTTTCGAGGGAAAGATCGTGCATGTTCGCTGGAGCGGTGAAGGCGTCTGGGTGCCGCTTGGTGACATGGATTTTGGCGTAGGATACGAGAACCATACCAGCCATCCGGCCCCGGGCCATG
>CALGEE010000344.1 GCA_937881525.1 uncultured Sphingomonadales bacterium
GCCGTTACAGCCCAGGTGATCGTAACGCTGTTGATCCGTGATGAAGAGGATATAGCTCGAACGTTCGCTCATTGTTATAGCTCCTATGTTGTTGGTAGTTCATCACGGCTGCGCAGCGTATGCCATGCCACCAGAACAAACCCCCCGGCTAATGCCAGACCATAGATTTCGGTCGGACGCGCTAGGATCAGAACTGCAATTATGAGGCGCGTGCAGATCATTATCGGTTTCAGCGCTTTGCGGTCAAACCCTGCAAGGGCGCTGGACACCAAATAAAGGGCCATGGCGATGCGAAGCATCAGCAATGCCAACCAGCCAAAATTGAGGGATCCATCATAGCCCGCTATGAATAACCCATTGTTTGGATCGATCACAGCCTTGTCGATCAGCAATAATTCTGGGTAGAGCGCGAAAACGAAGGGAATGGTGAACATAACGATACCAGATCGCACTGCCGAAAAACCAGTTTTCATCGGATCTGCCTTTGTGATACTCGCTGCTGCAAACGCAGCCAATGCGACGGGCGGCGTGATAGCTGAGGCAACTGCGAAGTAAAAGATGAACATATGCGCCGTGAACGTCGCAAGCCCTAGGCCCACAAGCATCGGACCCATCAGCAACGCAACGTTAATGTAGGCTGGCACCGCTGGCATTCCCATGCCGAGTAGGACTGCCAAAAGCATTGTCAAAAATAATGCGAACAGTTGGAAACCAACAGAGTTGGCGGAAACATCAAAGGAATTGAGGAACCCAAGCACATCAACGGCCACAAATTTAGCAAGGCCTGTGAAGTTCAAGCATACGTCGATCACAGTGACAGCGACGAACATTAAGAATAATGTGGAGATCGTCACGCCCGCTTGCGACAGACCATCAAAGATCTTCATCGGTTTGGCACGGAAGGATTTGTCGACGAACATCAGGATAAGTAGGAGGAACACCGCCCACCATCCCGCCGCGCTTGCATCGCCCGCCGCGTTTTGGAACAGCTCGATGATCCAAGGCAAGGATGTAATCTCGCACGTCCCGTTTCTTTGATCAACAACTGCGCCCAGCATGATAGAATACCAGCTGCATCCGACAGCGTCTTTGGGAGTAAGCAGAAGTATCAGAACCAACAAAACAGGACCAAAGATTTGCATCAAATGAAGGCGATCCTCACCTGTTAGTTTCATGTCTTCAGTTAATTCTCCGACTGCTTCGATTTTTTGCTTACGCGCTTGAAACATGACAGAGAGGAACAAGCAGAAGAAGTAGAAGAGTGCGGGCAAAGTTGCGGCAATCATAATCTCGCGATAAGGCACACCAGTCAAAGCTGCCATGATGAAAGCAGCAACGCCCATGATCGGCGGCATAATTGCACCGCCGGAAGAGGCGGCAGCTTCTACGCCGCCTGAAAAGACTTTGGAGAAGCCCCGCTTGAGCATCATTGGGATCGTCAAAACGCCCGTGGACAAGACGTTCACAACTGGGCCGCCCGTGATCGTTCCAAACATCGCGGAAGACACGACGGCCGCATGGGCTGGGCCACCGCGCAAGTTGCGGGTTGCAGCAAAGGCGAGCTTGATCAAAGATTGGCCACCCGCGCATTTGCCGAAAAGAGCACCTAGAATGACATATGGGAACACGAGAACAAGCAGGACATTGATGAAACGACCGAGCAGGCCAGAAGATTGATTGACCAAGGCATCTTGGAACAACCCATGGCTAGATCCAAGGCTCCTGACATCTTCACTGCTTAAAATCGTCACTAAGTACTTGTTTTGGTCCTCTGGCCCAAAAAAATACCAGTTAAGAATTGTAAAGAAAGTATAAGCGGCTATCAGGATTGAGACTAGGACGAGCGGCAATCCCCAGACTTTAATATTGTAGCCAAGGAAAACAGCAACGGCGCTGAACATGATTAAGATCAACCAGCTACCTGTTGTGGTCGCGCACCCTGGATCATCGGCTGTGTCAGGCACGGGCAACCCATAAAGCTCAGCGAAGTCAATTTCTGCCTGTAATGCCTTGGCGACCAGGCGTTCACGGTCTCCGGTAAATTTATCGATCAGGCACACGGATTCGATCTCGACTAAGTATGTTAGCGAAATTGCTGCAGCGGCTACTACAAGCGCTGCATCCATAAAAAGTCCAAAACGGCGGACAGTTGCACTTTTGTTTGCCCAACTACGCCACATAGACTTTTTCAATGCAACAACCAGCATCATCCAGAAGAAGGTGATCGGGAACAACCACTCGGTCGGGAAGCGCCGTATTCTGAAAAACTCGTTGCCCGTGAGATCCTTCCATAGATTGTCCCAACCCGGAATAGAAGGTGTCACGTTTATGAGACCAAGCAGAACAAGCAGAAGTGCCAAAATGTAGATTAGTCGATCTACAAACACAGTTTTTTGAAATGCTATTATGGAATTTGTAGAGTTTTGATCTGACATGACGAAAGCAACCTTTTACCCACTGGAGTAGAGAAATTGAAAAGGAGGGCACATGCGTTACGCCCCCCCCCTAACTGAAAGTGTTCACCAGATTAAGGCTTGGAAC
>CALGEE010000345.1 GCA_937881525.1 uncultured Sphingomonadales bacterium
TGGTGCGCTATAATCACTGTCCCGTCCGAAACGGATAAGGTGCTCATCGCCGCGGCCATCAGAAATCTGCAACAAGCACAGTCTATCACGCGCGGCAATCAAGCCCATCGTTTCGGTGTCAACGGCGACTGGACCTTCGGCCAAAACGCCAGCAGGCAAGTCTTCTTCATGCAAATATACGCTCATGCATGTCCCTTGCCCGACAGTATTGACTAAGGCAAACGAAAGTGCAGCCTTGGCACAGCGATTTTGCGCCGCAATATTTGCTATCGCGCATCGTTTTAATGCGATATACGGTCTCCTTGCGTAATCAAGCACGGTTGCGCTTGTGACGTGCAGTTCAGTCGCCCTCGACTGCATAACATAGTGGTACAGGGCGCTGAGAAGGCAAGTAAGAAGTTATGGGTTTTGATCGCAAGCGTGCTGGCAAGGGCCGGGACAAAAGAGACGGTTTCGGTGATGAAAGCTACGACGGCTATCGTGCACCATCCCCCTATCAAAGTGATTTTGGCGGCGGCCGTTCAGGTGGCGGCGGATATGGCGGCGGCGGTACCAGCGGTGTTGGAGCTGGCGGCGGAGGCGACTTTGGCTCCCCGCGTCGTGGCCCCGGTGCCCCCCAGATGCCTGCGCAAGTCATCGGTTCCGGCAAAGGAATTGTCAAATTTTTCAACGGCCAAAAAGGTTTTGGCTTCATTCAGGTAGACGGTCGTCCAGACGACGTGTTCGTGCATATCAGTGCTGTTGAGCAGGCCGGTCTGTCTGGGCTTGCAGAAGGCCAGCCACTTGAATTCCAACTTGTGGAGCGTGGCGGCAAGGTGTCGGCTGCTGATCTTGTCATCGACGGTGAGCCAATGGCTGTGGCCGAGCGGGAGCCGCGTCCTGACCGTCCAGCCTTTGACCGTGACCGCGCCCCTCGCGGTGATGATCGGGGAGGTTTCCGTGGCGGTGATCGTGATTCGGCACCGCGAGGCCCGCAGCGCGAATCGACTGGCGAACGCGCCAATGGAACCGTGAAGTTCTTCAACGACATGAAGGGTTTTGGGTTTGTGCAGCGTGACGATGGCGGCGAAGATGTGTTCGTACACATCTCCGCGCTTGAGCGTTCGGGCATGGGTCAAGTGACTCAAGGCGACCGTTTGGCTTTTGATATCGAAATCGATCGTCGTGGCAAATATTCGGCAACGAACCTGAGTACGCTTTCCGAATAAGCGCGCGTTAGAATTTCAAAAAGGCGGGTGAAGCAAAGCGCTTCGCCCGCCTTTTTATTTCTGGCGTTTATGCCTCGCCGATCGTCGCGGCCAAGAACCAAGCGCGCTGCTCGGCTTGGTCAGTCCAATCATCCAGCAAGCCATCGGTCGCATTGTCACCAGCTTGGTCAGCAAGGCCCTTTGCGTCCTTCAGCGCCCCAACTTGCGGACGCGCTCGGCGACAAGGTCAGTGTTGGCAATCAACTCGGCCGCCTGTTCGTCAAACAGCAAGTGATATTCGCGAAAATGGGTGCCAGTTACGTGCCAATGAAAATTCTTCGTCTTCTAATATAGCGCGTAATAATCGGCCAGAAGGCCATTTAACGCGTCGGCCAATGCCTTTTTGCTAATGTCGCCAGCAGCCATAAATCATTCCTTTTGTGTGGGAAAAGCTCACATATGGGAATGAAATGCCGATTTTCAAATCGATGGACTTTAAGAAGTGACATACCAATTTGCCTGCGCCTTAAAAGATATAAGCCAATCCGGCGCACAGCTGCACTGGACGCCCCCGGATTTAGCTGGCGATCACCGACCGAATCAAAATATGATATTCATGACCAAGTGCCAGGCCAACGTGGCAGCAAATCAGCGCCAATGACGAGGCTACACTCGGCTTGACGCGATAGATGGTGGAATATTGGTATGGTTTAGCGTTGCATTCCTGCTTATGAGCTTGACTTTCTGCGCGCGAATCCGCAATGGCCCGCCTCTGTGAACCGCGCAGATTGTCAACTGCGCATTTTTTTCGGTATTTTTTGAACAAAGGAATGGGCCATGGCGAAGCCAGCCACGATCAAGATCAAGCTGCTCAGCACCGCTGACACGGGCTTCTTTTACGTGACCAAGAAAAATCCGCGCAACATCACCGAAAAGATGACGTTCCGCAAATATGACCCCGTCGTGCGCAAACATGTCGAGTTCAAGGAAGCCAAAATCAAGTAAGCTAAAAGCTACTTGAAGGTTAATCGATCAGGGCGCTTCTGGCGCCCTTTTTGATTCCTGCCGCGCAGTCCTGCACGTTGGTGCTACTCGCCGATTATCCCCTGCACCGACTGCAAAAACGTCATCATGGACACGGGCTTCGACAAATATCCCTTTGCGCCAGCAGCAACGATTCGATCTTCGTCGCCTTTTCCGGCGTAGGCGGTGACCGCAAGGACCGGAATGGAGGACAATCTAGCGTCCTTTTGCATGGCCTCTACCAAGTCGGCGCCACTGACATGGGGCAATTGAATGTCCATAATGACAAGGTCGGGGGCAAATATGTGGGCTTGATCAAGCGCCAACCGTCCATCGCGCACCCCTTGGACTTCAAACTGATGTGCCCGCAAAAGGTCGGTGAACAACTTGAGGTTGAATTCATTGTCCTCAACAATCATCACCTTTTTACCCATAGCCACATTTTCTCGCTTTGCGTTCGCGAAGTCCATGGCTTAAGCGAAAGCCATGGATGAAACAAACGACAAGTTAGACGCATCGGGTATGGCTTTCGAGGCATTGGCGTGGGCGCTAATGGAAGAATCGCGGGCAGAACGACTGTTGTCGCTCACGGGACTTACGCCTGAGGGTTTGCGCAGTAGCGTGATGGAGCGCAGCACACAGGCTGCGATCCTGTCGTTTTTGGAGGCTTATGAACCTGATCTGATTGCTTGTGCGGCCGTCATTGGCGTTTCGCCGGTTGTATTGGTGCAAGCGCGGCAGGAGTTGGAAGCATGAGTCGGCCACTTCTCATTTCTGATTGCGACGAAGTGCTGCTGCACATGATTGTTCCGTTTCGTGATTGGTTGGATGAGGCGCATCACATCCATTTCGACCTTGTCCATGGTGATTGGGGTGAGGCGCTGCGTCATAAGCATGACGGCACCATCGTCGAGCGCGGTCAGGTGTGGGAGTTGCTCAACGGATTTTTTGATACCGAAATGCACCGACAACAGGCGATTGACGGGGCGGTAGACAGCCTTAACCGGCTGCGTGAGCATGCCGACGTGGTAATCCTTACCAACCTTCTAGATCACCGCGCAGGGCCTCGTACAGAGCAACTGAGGGCCGTTGGCATCGACGCGCCGGTTTATTGCAATCAAGGCGGCAAGGGTGAGGCGCTTGGGCGGATACTCGACGAGTATAAACCAAGCGTTGCCGTGTTCGCTGATGATCTTGGGCATCAGCACGAATCGGTCGGCGAACATTATCCCGACGTGTGGCGTCTGCATTTCGTGGGCGAGCCATTGCTATGGGAACGCGTCAATCCATCGAAGGCCGCGCACGCAAGGCTTAACCGATGGGCAGACGCCGAAGTTTGGATCAGGGATAAGCTGGTTGCCAACATGCCAGCGCCCGCATTGGAAAAGGTAGTATGATGATTGAAGCAAAACTGGCTGAACTAGGCATTGCACTGCCGCAACCTGCGGCGCCTGTGGCATCCTATGTGCCTGCAGTGGAAGCAAACGGCATGTTGTTCATTTCCGGCCAATTGCCTTTTGTTGACGGTAAGGTTTTAACCGGCCGCGTTGGCGACACCTCCACTCTTGAAGATGCTAAGGTCGCCGCCAAAGCGTGCGGGATCATGCTGATCGCGCAAATGAAGGCCGCGTTGGGCGGTGACCTCGATCGTGTTGAGCGGATCGTCAAACTGGGCGTGTTTATCGCGTCCGAACCCGACTTCACCGATCAACCCGAAGCCGCAAATGGCGCGTCCGACCTGATGGAAGCAGTGTTCGGCGATGAGGGTAAACATGCACGCGCCGCTGTTTCGGTGCCGGTCTTGCCACGCAACGCTACGGTTGAAATCGACTGCGTTGTACAGGTGCGCGCCGCTTAATGACAGACGGCGTAACCGCCGAACTTTTAAGCAAGGTCAGTGATATATCCGCTAAACAATGGGATGCACTGAACCCGCAGGGCAATCCGTTTGTCAGCCACGCGTTTTTGTCGGCCCTTGAACAATCGGGGAGTGTTGGTCCAGGAACTGGCTGGTCGCCATCTCCTGTCATTATTCGCGATGCGGAGGGTGTTCCGGCCGCAGCGCTTCCGGCCTATCTTAAAACGCATAGCCAGGGCGAATATGTGTTCGACCATCATTGGGCTGATGCGCTTCATCGGGCCGGCGGGCAATATTATCCCAAGCTGCAAATCTCCGTGCCATTCTCGCCCGTGCCAGGGCCACGTCTTCTGTTGTGTGACGAGGCGATGGCGTTGCCCATCTTGCGGGCCGCCGAAGCCGTGGTTGACCAGAACGGCCTATCGTCCGCACATGCCACTTTTGTCGAACAAGCCGAGCTAGCGCTGTTCCGCGAAGCTGGCTGGTTGACGCGGGTGGGAACGCAGTTTCATTGGCAGAACCGCGATTATGCCGACTTCGAAAGTTTCCTTGGTGCGTTATCGTCGCGCAAGCGCAAGGCCATCCGTAAGGAGCGTGCTGGTGCACAGGCAGCCGTCCGCATACAACAGATTGCCGGCGCAGACATTACGCCTGAACATTGGGACGCGTTCTGGATCTTTTATCAAGACACCGGCGCGCGTAAATGGGGAACGCCCTATCTGGCGCGCGCGTTTTTCGACATCATTGGCGACAGCATGCGCGACAGCATTGTTCTGCTCTTGGCCTATGATCAGGACGGCCCGATTGCAGGCGCGCTGAATTTTGTCGGACCGGATTGCCTTTACGGTCGCTATTGGGGCTGCACCCGCGATGTGCCATTTTTGCACTTCGAACTGTGCTATTATCAGGCGATTGATTACGCCATCGCACATGGCCTCGCTCGCGTTGAAGCAGGTGCGCAGGGCGAACATAAATTGGCGCGGGGGTACGAGGCTGTGCCTACCTATTCCGCGCACTATATCGCCAACGAAAGCTTTCGGAGTGCTGTCGCCGACTTTCTGGAACGTGAAACGCAAGCGATGGAGCGCGAGATTGAATTTTTGGGCGACATGGCGCCCTTTAAGAAGGGCTGAAGCCTATCAAACGGCTCTTGCAATACTTTTTTTAATCGCGCACTTAAATGGCCAGAGAGGAACCATCTATGAAAACACCAAGCCCGCAGGAACTTGACGCATTTGAAAAGCAGTGCGACGCGTGGTTCGCCGAAAATACCGTGCGCGACCCCGGCTTCATGTTGCCGCTGACCTTTATGGAAGTGTCGACGGATCAGCAGTTTGATTTCCTGCGCGACTGGCAGCGCAAGGTATATGAGGCGGGCTATTTCGGTATGTCTTGGCCAACCGAATATGGTGGCTATGGCATGCATCCCGAATATCAGCGTATCGCCACGCGAGTGATGAAAAGCCATGATGCGCCGATTATGCTCAACGCGATTGCCAATGGCTGGACCGGGCCATTGTTGCTCGATATTGGCCGTGAAGAAGACAAGCGTCGCTTTATCAAGCCAATGCTGTCGGCTGAAGAAATCTGGTGTCAGGGCTTTTCTGAACCAGAGCATGGCTCGGACCTCGGCAGCGCGCAGACCAAGGCTGTGCGTGATGGCGATGAATACATCATCAATGGCTCCAAAATCTGGACCTCCTTGGGTGACCGCGCTGATTATATGATCCTGCTCGCACGGACATCGAATGATGGGCCAAGCAAATATGCAGGGCTGAGCTTCTTCCTCGCGCCGATGAAGGTGCCGGGTATTGAAACCCGGCGTTTGAAGAAACTCACGGGTGAATATGGCTTCACCCAATGCTTTTTCACCGACGCGCGTATTCCGGCGTCGGGCCTCGTCGGCGAAGAAGGGCAAGGCTGGATGGTCGCAATGAAGACGCTGGAATATGAGCGCGGTGCCAAGGTTAATCCGGTCGGTGGCTATTTCGTCAAGGAAATGGACGTCATGGGTGTGGTCGACATGGCGCGTTCCGCCAAGCGCGGCGGTAAGCCAGTGCTGGATGACCCTGTCATGCGCGACAAATTGGTCGACTATATGATTGAGATTCAGGCGCTGAACCTTAACAACCAGCGCCGCCGCATGGCACCGCTGACCAGCGACCGTCCAATGGGCCTTGCCCTAATGAACAAGTTGGCGCGGACCGAGCTGGTGCGTGAGCTGACTGAATTCTCTCTGCGGTTCCAAGGCACGCGCGCGGGCTATTATGTTGGCGATGAAAATGCTGTCGATGATGGCTATTGGCACCGGTCGTATCTCAACAGCTTTTCCGCCACCATTGGCGGCGGCACGAGCCAGATCCAGAAGAATATCATTGGTGAGCATGTGCTTGGCCTACCCAAGGGGCGGTAGGTAAGCTTCATGTGTCATTCCCGCGAAAGCGGGGAACGAAGCGACCGCGAGGTCAATCCATGGCCTGACTGCTTCACGCGAAGCAAGGGTGCGTAGATTTTAAGATTTGACGATGGCTACCCGCTTTCGCGGGTATGGCGATAAAAGAGGAATAAAATGTCCGAAGTGCTAACCCAAGCCGAAAACGGCGTCCTGATCATCACCATCAACCGGCCCGAGGCAAAGAATGCGGTCAATCAAGCGGTCGCGAAAGGTTTAGCTGCGGCTATGGAGCAGCTGGATAGTGACAAAAGCCTGAACGTGGGTATCATCACTGGGGCTGGCGGCACATTTTGTTCAGGCATGGATTTGAAGGCATTTTTGCGGGGTGAATTACCAAGCATTAAGGGCAAGGGCTTCGCGGGATTTATCGAATCTCCGCCCGCCAAACCTTTGATAGGTGCTGTTCAGGGCTATGCGCTCGCAGGTGGCATGGAAATCGCAATTGCCTGCGACCTGTTGGTAGCAAATGACAAGGCGCAGTTCGGTATTCCCGAAGTGAAGCGCAGCCTTGTCGCTGCAGCTGGCGGTTTGCTGACTTTGCCGTCAATCATCGGCAAGCGTATGGCGATGGAGCTTGCGCTAACGGGTGATTTCATCTCGGCGCAGCGGGCATATGAGGTGGGTTTTGTAAACCGCGTTACCGAAGGCGCTGCTATTGATGCCGCGCTTGAGCTGGCAGCCAAGGTTGCCGCGAACGGACCGCTGGCATTGATTGCAACTAAGCGCGTGATCAACGAGCGCCCTGATTGGACGTCTGCGGAAATGTGGAAGAAGCAGAACGAGATATGCGCGCCTGTTTTTGCGTCAAAGGATTCGCGTGAAGGCGCGATGGCATTTGCAGAAAAACGCAAACCGAACTGGCAGGGTGAATGATCGCCGCACTCAAAATGTTGGAGGATTAGAATAATGGGTCATCCCGCCGTCCACGCCGCTGCCAATCCCGAAAAACCCGCCGTCATCATGGCAGGTTCGGGTGAGATAATCACATATGGTGCGCTTGACGCGCGGTCGAACCAGTGCGCACATTTGTTTCGCGCGCTTGGTCTTCAACATGGTGACACGGTGGCCTTTTGTCTCGAAAACTGCGCGGAGTTTTTCGATCTGGTTTGGGGCGCGCAGCGGGCAGGGCTGGTTTACGTTGCAATCAGCTGCCGGCTGACTGCGTCCGAAATTGATTATATTCTCAACGACAGCGGAGCGAAGACGCTGTTTGCATCGCCCTATTTAGGCGCAACGCTCGGCCAGTTGGAAAGCGCGGTAAAGCGTTACATTTTGGGCGGCGAACATGCGGGTTGGGAAAGCTACGCTGCTGCTGTGGCCGATTTGCAGACATCGCCAATCGCCGATGAGCGTGCTGGTACGGACATGCTGTACAGCTCCGGCACCACAGGCCAACCAAAGGGCGTGCGCTTCCCGCTGCCCGAAGACCCCGATATTGCGGGTGCCTATGCGTTGTCTGGGCTTGCCATGATGGCGTTTAAATTCTCTGGCGATAGTATCTATTTGTCGCCAGCGCCGCTGTATCACGCCGCGCCCTTGCGGTGGTGCGCGGTGGTGCACAGGCTTGGCGGCACAGTTGTGGTCATGGAAAAATTTGACCCTGAAGCCGCATTGGGGGCAATTGAGACCTACAAGATCACTGCCAGCCAATGGGTCCCGACGCATTTTGCGCGGATGCTTAAGCTCCCCGAAGACGTGCGTATGAAATATGACGTATCGAGCCTGGAAACAGCCGTCCATGCGGCAGCGCCATGTCCTGTTCCCATCAAGGACGCGATGATTGCATGGTGGGGTCCAGTTCTGCGCGAATATTATGCCGGTACCGAGGGGCAAGGGATAACCTTCATCTCCAGCGAAGACTGGCTAACGCATAAGGGATCGGTTGGGCGGCCGCTGAACGCGATTATACACATTTGTGACGAGGACGGTGATGATGTGCCAGTTGGCCAAGAAGGAACCGTATTCTTCGAAAGCGCGGCGTCGTTCAGCTACCATAATGATCCTGAAAAAACCAAAGGCGCCACCAACAAGCATGGCTGGACAACGCTTGGCGACGTTGGTCGCATGGATCAAGAGGGCTATTTGTACCTCACTGACCGCAAAAGCTTCATGATCATTTCGGGCGGGGTGAACGTTTATCCGCAGGAGATTGAAAACCATCTTGTGACACACCCCCGCATCCGCGATGTTGCCGTTATCGGCGGTCCGCATGACGAAATGGGCGAAGAGGTCATCGCTGTCGTGCAGCCATTGGATATGGCCGACGCTGGCGATGCATTGCGCGACGAACTCATCGCCTTTGCCCGCGAAAAGCTGTCAGGTATTAAAATTCCCCGCCGAATCGATTTTCGCGAAGAGCTTCCACGCCACGATACCGGCAAACTTTACAAACGCCTGCTGCGCGATGAATATTGGTCGACGCAGGACAAGCCATCAACTTAAGGCTATAACGCCACAGACTCATCAGGAGATAGACAATGACCACGCAGTATAAAAATCTGATCAACGGCGAACTGGTTGATAACGGCCAATGGATTGATGTTGTAAACCCCGCGACGGAGCAGGTTATTGGACAAGTGCCGGATTGCGGTCAGGCAGATTTGGATAAGGCCGTGGCCGCCGCGCGCGCCGCATTCCAGACTTGGAAAAAGACCAGCGTCGAGGAACGTCGCGCATTATTTGCGAAAATGGCGGACGCGATCAAGGCGAACAGCGATGAACTGATGCGTTTGTTGACCGCAGAACAGGGCAAGCCGCACATGCAGGCGAGCAGCGAAATCGCTGGCTGCGTCGGCATGACACGCGCGTTGCCGATGCTGAACCTTGAAGAGAAGATCACCGAGGATAGCGATAAGCGCCTCAGCCGCACGCGCCGCGTGCCCGTTGGTGTGGTAGGCGGCATTGTGCCATGGAATTTCCCTGTATTGATGGCGATCCAGAAGATCGTGCCCGCCTTGTTGTCGGGCTGCACCATGGTGTTGAAACCATCGCCGTTCACGCCGCTGGCGACATTACGCTTGGCCGAGTTGGTTGCTGGCGTATTCCCGCCGGGCGTGCTGAACATCATCACGGGTGGTGACGCGCTTGGGCCTTTGCTGACCGCGCATCCAGATATCGACAAGATTACCTTCACAGGTTCAACCGCCACCGGCAAACGCGTTATGGAGTCAGCGTCGAAAGACCTCAAGCGTATCACACTTGAACTTGGCGGTAATGATGCAGCGATTGTTTTGCCGGATGCCGATGTCGGTAAGGTCGCCGAAAAGCTGTTCTGGGCAAGCTTCTACAATGCAGGCCAAGTCTGCATCGCGGCCAAGCGCATCTACATCCACGAAGATATCTATGACGAATTATCAGGCGCGATTGCGGCTTATGCCAAAGCGGTTAAGGTCGGCGACGGCGCCGAGCAAGGCACAGCGATTGGACCTATCCAGAACAAGCCGCAGTATAAGCGGGTGCTTGAGCTGATTCAGGATGCCAAGGACAAGGGCTATAAGTTCCTCGCCGGCGGCGACCACGACCCGTCGATCCCAGGCTATTTCGTGCCCGTTACCGTGCTCGACAACCCACCAGAAGATGCGCGGATTGTGGCTGAGGAACAGTTTGGCCCAGTCATGCCGTTGATGAAGTTTTCGACAATCAACGAAGTCATTAGCCGCGCGAATGCTTCGGATTACGGTCTTGCAGGGTCGATTTGGACCAGCAACCCCGAGGCTGCGGTTGAAGTCGCCGAGCAGTTGGAAACCGGAACGGTGTGGATCAATGAGTCCATGCATCTTGCCCCTAACGCCCCTTTTGCCGGACATAAGCAGTCGGGCTTTGGTGCCGAATTGGGCGAAGAAGGCTTGCTTGAATTCACCTATCCGCAAGTGATCACAATCGCGCGCGAGGCGGCGTAACGAAAATACCTCCCCATCGATCAAAGATGGGGAGGTTGTTTCGGCCTTGACTCTGCCCTTTCAAAGTTTAATCGTACGATTAAATTCGTGAGAAGCAGGAGAGAGATTATGGCAGACGCCTATATTGTGGATGCGGTCCGTACCGCTGGTGGCCGTCGCGGTGGCAAGCTTGCAGGTGTGCATCCAGTTGATTTGGGTGCTGCTGTTTTGGATGCGATTGCAGACCGCAATGATTTTGATCCTGCGGCGATCGAAGATGTGATCATGGGTTGCGTCATGCAAGGTGGCGAACAAGCGGGCGACGTCGGCCGCAACATCGTGCTTGCCTCGCGCTTGCCAAACTCCATCCCATCGGTCAGCATCGACCGCCAGTGCGGTTCTTCCCAGCAATCGATGATGTTCGCAGCACAAGGCGTGATGTCGGGCACCCAGGATATCGTGGTGGCTGCTGGCATTGAAAGCATGACACGCGTGCCGATGGGTTCGACGTCCATGCTGTTCAAAAAGGAAGGCATGGGCACATATAAAAGCCCACGTTTGGAAGAAGCCTATCCCGGCATCATGTTCAGCCAATTCATGGGTGCAGAAATGCTCGTGAAGAAATATGGCTTTACCCGGGAAGATCTGGACCAGTTCGCGCTTGAATCCCACCAAAAGGCGATTGCAGCAACGCAAGGTGGGGCTTTTGCAAATGAAATCGTTGGTATGGAAGTCGATACGCCAGAGGGCAAGATCGTCCACAGCAGCGACGAAGGCATCCGTTATGATGCGACCTTCGAAAGCCTCTCGGGCGTTAAGCTGCTTCAGGAGGGTGGTTCAATCACTGCTGCCAATGCCAGCCAGATTTGCGATGGTGCATCGGCGGTTCTGATCGTGTCTGAAAAGGCATTGAAAGAACATGGCCTGACCCCCCGCGCGCGCATCGTGAACTTGACCGTGACGGCGGGTGACCCAGTGATCATGCTGGAGGAACCATTGTTTGCAACCGACCGCGCGTTTCAGCGTTCGGGCATGAAAATTTCGGACATCGACCTGTATGAAGTGAACGAAGCCTTCGCACCCGTGCCTTTGGCTTGGTTGAAGCATATTGGTGGTGATCGGTCGAAGATCAATGTCCATGGCGGCGCGATTGCGTTGGGCCATCCGTTGGGCGCATCGGGTACGAAGCTGATGGCGACGCTGCTGACTGCGCTTGAAGCACGTGGCGGCCGTTATGGCCTGCAAACCATGTGCGAAGGCGGCGGTCAGGCGAACGTTACGATTATCGAGCGGGTTTAACGCGCGACCACCCAATAGAGTCACCCTAGAGCCAGAGGCGTGCAGAGCACAACTTGTTTCAGGGTCTTAATTTCTACCGTCCAAAGTAAGATGCTGAAACGAGTTCAGCATGACGGTCCAAACGATCAGGAGTGTTTATGAAACTGGATTCAACAGTCGCAGCAGTCGTTACAGGCGGCGCATCGGGCCTTGGCGAAGCAACCGCGCGGGCGCTCGCCGCCAAAGGCGTGAAGGTCGCGATATTCGATCTACAAGCCGACAAGGGTGAGGCGCTTGCCGCTGAAATTGGTGGTGTGTTCTGCAACGTTAACGTCACCAGCGATGAAAGCGTCGATGCTGGCTTTGCCAAAGCGCGCGCGGCGCATGGTCAGGAACGTATCTTGGTAAACTGCGCTGGCACGGGCAACGCGGTCAAGACCGCCAGCCGTTCGAAGGAAGACGGGTCGATCAAGCATTTTCCGCTCGATGCGTTTGACCGAATTATCCAGATCAACTTGGTTGGGACATTCCGCTGCATTGCCAAGTCGGCAGCTGGCATGCTTACGCTTGAGCCGATGGAAGATGGCGAGCGTGGCGCGATGGTCAACACAGCGTCAGTTGCGGCCGAAGACGGCCAGATGGGCCAAGCGGCCTATTCGGCATCAAAGGGTGGCGTTGTGGGCATGACTTTGCCAATCGCCCGCGACCTGATGAGCGAAGGCATTCGCGTCAACACCATCTTGCCGGGTATCTTCAACACGCCATTGATGAATGGTGCACCGCAAGCCGTTAAAGACGGGCTTGCCGCATCAGTGCCATTCCCCAAGCGCCTTGGTCACCCGCATGAATTCGCGCAGGTTGCCATGACGATGATCGAGTGTGGTTATTTCAATGGCGAAGACGTGCGCATCGACGGCGCGATCCGGATGGCGCCACGGTAACTGAAAGCAATTATGAGACTTAACCGAAGCCCTGGGTTGCTTCCGCTAGACAGCTACTGTTGAGGGCTTTGTTTTTATTGCGAGGCGCGTTCTTATGACTGAGTTCACCCAAATCCAATATGATGTTGATGACGGCATCGCGACGATTACGATGCACCGTCCGGAAAAGATGAATGTATTCACCAACGTCATGATGCGTGAAATGTGTGCTGCATTTGATTTGGTGGAGGCCGACGACGATGTGCGCGCTGTCATCGTAACCGGTTCGGGCGACCGCGCCTTTTGCGCGGGGGCGGACCTTACGCCCGATGCGGGCGGCGATGTATTCGCTAGCAGATCTCAAGTCGAATCGCTGTCCGATGAACGTGTACGCGATTCGGGTGGGCGGCTGACGTTGCGGATATTCCAGTGCACAAAACCCGTTATCGGGGCAATTAACGGCGCGGCAGTGGGCATTGGCGCAACGATGCAGTTACCAATGGATTTCCGTTTGGCGAGCGAAACGGCGCGCTTCGGTTTTGTCTTTGTGCGACGCGGCATTGTGCCTGAGGCGGCTTCGAGCTGGTTCCTGCCGCGCTTGGTCGGCATGCAACAGGCTTTGGAATGGTGTATGACCGGGCGTGTGTTCAATGCTGCCGAGGCCTTAAACGGTGGTCTCGTCCGCTCGGTTCACGCACCGACTGAATTGTTGGCAGCAGCGCAGGCTTTGGCACGCGAGATTGCGGACAACACCGCGCCAGTGTCTATTGCGCTGACCCGCGCAATGCTGTGGCGGTTGTCAGCGGCGGACCACCCCATGGCAGCACATCAAATCGACAGCCGCGCCATCTATCGCCGTTCACGATCTGGCGATGCGAAGGAAGGTATAGCGAGCTTTCTTGAAAAGCGGAGCCCTGTCTACCCCGACAAAGTTTCCACAGATTTACCTGACTTCTTTCCATGGTGGGACGAACCTGTTTATAAGTAACCCTGCGTAAAGGGGAGAAGAACACCGATGGCTACAACAGGACCAAAGCTAGCAAGCGTTTCAGCCGACGGCAACAATGCGTGCGATCAATTGATCGAAGCAGCAAGCCAGATCATGCGCGAAGGTGAGACGATTGACCTGTCGCTATCCGAACTGTCGTTGCGCGCCGGCCTGAATAGCGCGCTAGTCAAATATTATTTTGGCAATAAAAATGGCCTCATGCTGGCGTTGCTTGACCGTGACATGGGCAATATCGTGCAGAGCCTTGGCGCGTTGATCGCAAAAGACTTCCCGCCCGCCGACAAATTGCGGATCCATATTGGCGCGGCAATCGACACTTATTATGCCTTCCCATATCTCAACCGCCTGTTGATGCGGATGGTCCGCGACAGCGGCCCTGCGGAAGCAGCGCGGATAGCGGCTTTGTACTTAAAGCCGATTTCGAAGGCGTATGATACACTCATTACCGAGGGCGTGAAGGCGGGAAAGTTCCGCAAAACCGACCCCCAATTCTTCTACTTCACCGTGACGGGCGCGGCCGACCTCTTTTATTCCTCACGACTGGTGCTGCAGCATTGCTATAATCAGGACGGTTTTGACGATAATATGCGCGATGCCTATCGTGAGCACACCATTGACCTCATCATGCGCGGGTTGTTGGTTTAGGCGAACGGAACCTACCGTTGCGGCCGGTATACCTTCCGATCACATCCCCAACGCCGCCCTAATTTCATCGCCATCGGCATCTAGCATCGGCGGATGCGCATAGTTGGACACAGGCGTTCCGGCATAATGGACGGGATGCTTCATCGATCGATAGGTGCCGATATCCGGCGACTCCAGTTCTTCGAAAAAGCCCACATCGGCCAAATGCGGATCGGTGAGCACATCGGCCATTCGGTTATATTTCATCGCTGGAATGTCATGCTCTGCCAATAGGTCAAGCCATTCGGCGGCGGTCCGCGTCGCGCTGACTTCCTCGATCAAGGCATATAGCTCGCCTGTATGCTTGGTGCGTTCCTGATAGGTGGAAAAGCGCGGGTCATCGAAGACATTTGGCCTGCCCCCCAATTCGAAGAACGTTGCCCATTGCCGGTCATTATAGGGGACAATCGCAATAAAGCTGTCCTTGGTCGGATAGGGCCGGCGGCGCGGGTTTACCGACCGCGTGTAGCCCATGCGGCCATTACCGGGGACGAAGGTTTCACCCCAAAGATTTTCCACCATGTTGAACCAGGTGAAGCATTCGAACATCGGCACTTGGACAAATTGGCCGCCCTGTCCGCCTGCCCGGCCAAGCAACGCCGCCATGGTTGCATTGGCCGCGAACAGGCCGCTGACCTTGTCGGCGACAAGGCTTGGGGAATAAGTGGGCCGTCCGCCATCGCGCTGCGCGCTTAACGCTGCAAAGCCTGATGCAGCTTGAATAATGTCATCATAGGCTTGCCGCTCGCCATAGGCACCGCCTGCACCAAAGCCAGCGCAGTAGACGTAGACGATATTAGGATTGATCGCCTTCACTGCCTCATAACCAAAGCCAAGCCGCTCGACACCCGCCATGCGGACATTGTGGATGAATACATCAGCGTCTTCCAACAACGCTGCGAGCACGGCTTTATCTTCAGGTTTTTTGATGTTCAGGTTAATGGCTTTTTTGTTGCGGTTGAGCGCGGTGAATATCGGCCCGTGCTGCTTGGTCGGCGAATCGCCGCCATGGCGCATCAGATCGCCCGGCGTATTGCCCTCGCTATTTTCGATCTTGATGACCTCAGCGCCCAAATCGGCCAATTGCACCGTCGCATAAGGGCCAAGCACAACCGTGGCCATGTCGACGACCTTAATGCCCTTCAACGGCCCGGTTGGTTCTTTGTCCCATATCAATTTCGGCCATTTCGCCATTTGCGCTCTCCTTATCTCTTGCATCGACTGCTAGCATATTTAAGCGTGCAGTTAAGAGATAATCGGGAGTGAAGAATGGTCAATTTTGATGCGAGCGCGCCAGTGATCATTGGCGTGGGTGAGGCAAGCCGGAAAACCGTCGCGGGCGAATGGCCGGCTCCACGTGAATTGGCCGGAGCTGCGATTAAGGTTGCCCTTGCCGATACAGGGCAGCGCGATGCAGTTGCTGCCGCGATCGACACGATTGCGGCGATCCGCACCTTTGAGGACAGCGGACTGAGCCTTGGCACGGGATCGCCAGATAATGCGCCTGAAGCATTTGGGGCGGCAGGTGGGATCAGCGCAGCGCGGCTAATCTACGCAGATGTTGGCGGACAAAGCCCGCAAGCGATGGTGAATGAACTGGCCGGCGATATCCGGCGGGGGGCTTGCGATATGGCCGTGCTTGTTGCGGCAGAAGCCACAGGCACTGCCAAGCGCGCACGCAAGGCGGGCGTGACCCTGGACTGGAGCGTGGTTTCCGAAACATCGTTTGACAACCGGCTGTCGACTTTCCCGATATTGAGCCGCACCGAAATCCGCCATGGCATCATTTCGATGCCGCTTGCCTACAGCCTGATTGAAAATGCGCGGCGGATTGGCTTAGGGTTGGATAGCGATGCATATGCGTGGGAGATGGCGGCGTTATGGTCTGCCTTTTCCGCAAAAGCCGAAACGCGGCTCCACGCGCAATTCCCCGGCTTTCGTTCACCTGAAGCAATGCAGAGCAACGACAATGCCAACTATCCGCTGACGGACATTTACCGCCGCTGGCATGTAGCGCAGGACGCAGTGGATTTGGGCAGTGCAATCATCCTAACCAGCGCAGGCACGGCGCGCGCATTGGGCGTACCGCAAGACAAATGGGTCTGGCTAGCAGGCGCTGCTGGAGCGGCCGAGCCGCCCTTGTCCGAACGTGCGGTCATTCACCGTTCCGCCGCGCTTGATTTTGCGATTCCTGCTGCGCTGGATCAGGCAGGACTGGGACCGTCTGACCTTGGCCCAGTCGATATCTATAGCTGCTTTCCCTGCGCCGTATTCGCGGCGGTCGACAGCATGCAAGACGCATCGCGGGCACTTGGCGATTATACGCTGACGGGCGGGCTCACTTTCTTCGGCGGCCCCGGCAATGGCTTTGCTATGTATAACATCGCCGCGATGGTGGATGCCTTGCGGCAGGATGGTTCAAAACCTGCGATGGTCACGGCCAATGGCGGCGTGATGTCCAAACAAGCCGCGGGTATCTACACCGCAACGCAGCCGCGTATTGCGTGGTCCGGCGATGTGGCGAAGGGCTATGCTCCCACGGCAATCGCGCTTGATGATGCGCCGGAGGGCAAGGCCCGTGTACTCAGCTTTGTGCGACCGGCGGGCAAGGACGGTTTTGGTCCGGTGACGGTTCTGCTGGAAACCGAAGGCAGCGCGCGGGCGATGGCGGTGATCGATTGTCCCGTGGATACCGACCTTGGCGACGCGGTCGTTCAAGTCACCCCGGGCGAAAAAAGCCATATTGCGGCACTTGCTGGATAATCTATGGACCATCATTCAATACTTATGCTACGCAGCCGTTGGAACCGGAGAAAATCAATGCACATTCTCAAATTGACCCTCTTTGCGTTTCCTTTGATACTACTGGCTGCGTGCGGACAAGTGGACAGCACGCCGAAGCCGCTGACCGAGAAACAGAGCGCAGTCTTGATGAAAGAACTGAGCGGCAAGGTCGCGGGCGCGCCTGTCAATTGCATTAGCGATTTTAACGCCACCAACACCATCCGCGTTAGCGACGATATCCTGCTTTACCGTGTTTCAGGCCGCTTGGTGTACCAAAACAAACTACGGTCCGCCTGCAGCGGATTGGCGCGTGACAATGACATCATCGTGTCCGAACAATTTGGTAGCCAAAAATGCAAAGGCGACATCATCCGGTTGGTGGACCGGACCAGCGGCATGACCGGTGGCGTTTGCAGCTTGGGCGACTTCGTGCCTTATCGTTCGGAAAAGACCGCGGATTAGTCGCGCAAGAATATCGCCTCGATAGGCAAAGCAAACAGATCGGAAATACGAAACGCGAGTGGCAATGACGGGTCGTATTTGCCCGTTTCAATCGCGTTTACTGACTGGCGCGAAACGCCCAATGCATCGGCGAGATCCTGCTGATTCCAATCGCGTTCAGCACGCAGGACTTTGAGACGGTTTTTCATGCTTTCCAGCGTGCAAAAGGACCTGCCACTCCAAGCATGGCAAACCAGATTGCACCCATCCATTCCGGACCGCTCGCTACAACATCGTAGACGGCAAGAAATTGCCATCCGGTTACGGTTACCAGCGTGAACGCCGTGGCCGGCAGCGTCTGTTTGGTAAATAAAAGCCGTTGATATTCATCATCTATTTCGACCAGCAGCCGAAATATTGCCCAAAATACCCCGATTATGGGAAGTGCGGAGATGAGGGCCAGCCCAATAAGCGTGGCTTGCGAATGTTGGGTGCTACCGCGTGCGAAGGTGAGGCTACTGGTCAGGATCAGCATATAAGATCCCATGAAAAGTAGCACCCTGACGGTATATCGCCGCATGTAGGGCGCAAGGTTGTTCCAACAGGTCAAGTCAAGTTACCTTTTTAATAAGACAAGGCTCCTTTACTATAATTTCTTATAATGTCAAGTAGCCTTTCCATTGTGTTGTTGTCGCCGCCCACAGACTGCCATTTCTGCACACTTGCGACTTCGCCTTTGGACTGGCAAAGGGACGCTTCCTAACGACGTTGAAAGCAAGTAAATCCATGTCCGAGATGATCCGTGTCACCCTTCCCGATGGCTCTGCCCGTGAAGTTGCACGTGGCACCACCCCAGCGGATATTGCCGCCGCGATTGGCGCCGGCCTTGCGAAAGCCGCGATTGCGGCGCGGGTGGATGGCGAATTGCGCGATATCATGCGTCCGATTCAGGCTGATGCACAATTGGCGTTGGTGACCAACCGTGATGAGGCCGATGCGCTGGAATTGGCGCGCCATGACTTTGCGCATATCCTTGCCGAAGCAGTGCAGGCTCTGTTTCCTGGAACGCAAATCACCTTTGGTCCATCAACCGATGACGGTTTTTATTATGACGTCATGGCGCCCGCTTCGCGCGGTCCATTCACTATGGATGATTTGTCTGCGATTGAAGAGCAAATGCGCGCGATCATCCGCGCCGATAAACCGCTGCGCCGTGAAGTCATGGCGCGTGATACGCTGATCGCGACCTGGCAGAATGCGGGCGAAAGCTTCAAGGCGGAATGGGCGGCTGAATTGCCTGAAGGCGAAGAATTGTCGGTTTATTGGTCCGGCGATGACTGGATGGACATGTGCCGCGGACCGCATCTGGCATCGACGGGAAAGCTTGATCCGGCTGCATTCCAATTGACCCGCGTTGCCGGCGCCTACTGGCGTGGAGATCAGAAGAACCCACAATTGAGTCGCATTTACGGAACGGGCTGGCTGAATAAAAAGCAGCTTGATGCGCATTTGGTGCGCTTGGAAGAGGCTGCCAAACGCGACCATCGCCGCCTTGGGCAGGACATGGACCTGTTCCATTTGCAGCAAGAGGCGCATGGATCGGTATTCTGGCATCCCAATGGCTTTCTGATTTGGCGTGAGCTGGAATCCTACATGCGCCGCGCCATCGATGGTGCGGGTTATAAGGAAGTTAAAACCCCGCAAGTCATCGACGCGCGGCAATGGGAGCAATCGGGACATTGGGGCAAATATCGCGCCAATATGTTCGTCATCCCTGACGAGGTGCCCAACGTTGATGACGAAGGCCCAGTGATTTCGGGTGACGCCGACTGGATGGCGCTGAAGCCAATGAACTGCCCGGCGCATGTTCTCATCTTCCGCCAAGGCATTAAATCTTACCGCGACCTGCCGTTGCGTATTTACGAAAATGGCTGTTGCCATCGCAATGAACCGCATGGTGCGTTGCATGGGTTGATGCGCGTGCGCCAATTTACGCAGGATGATGCGCATATCTTCTGCCGTGAAGACCAAATTGTCGAAGAGGTGCAGGCATTTTGCGCGCTTGCCGATCGTGTTTACAAGGAATTTGGCTTTACCTATTCGATCAAGCTCGCTTTGCGTCCCGAACAACGCTTTGGTTCGGACGCCGATTGGGACAAGGCGGAAAACGAACTGCGCGATGCTGTGGTCCGCGCTGGTCTTGCGACCGAAGAATTTGGTTGGGAAGAACTGCCCGGCGAAGGTGCCTTCTACGCACCAAAGCTGGAATGGCATTTAACCGACGCGATTGGCCGGACGTGGCAAGTGGGCACGATTCAGTCCGACCGCGTGCTGCCTGAACGTTTGGACGCAAGCTATGTCGGCGAAGATGGCGCGCGCCATCGACCAGTCATGTTGCACCGCGCGATTTTCGGCAGCTATGAACGCTTCATCGGTATCTTGATTGAACATTATGCTGGCCGCTTCCCCGTCTGGCTTGCGCCCGTGCAAGCCGTGGTTGCCACGATCACGTCGGAGGCAGATGGGTATGCGCATGACGTGACGGCAAAGCTTAAAGCGGCGGGCATTCGCGTCGAAGCCGACACGCGCAACGAGAAGATCAATTATAAGGTGCGCGAGCATAGCGTCGCCAAGGTGCCGCGTTTGTTGGTGGTCGGTATGCGTGAGGCCGAAGAAGGCAAAGTCGCGATCCGAAGCCTTGGCTCCGACGGCCAGCGCATCATGACGCTCGAAGAGGCGATTGCGATGCTGTCGCATGAGGCAACACCGCCCGATATCCGCTAAGCCCGATGTGCGTCCTTTAAGGAGAATGTCATGAAAACGCTTCCATTAACGCTCCCTGCTGTATTGCTGCTCGCGGCGTGCCAGCAGCCAGCGACGGAACAAACAGCTGAGACGCCAGATGCCACCGCCAGCTACAACGCCGCGCAAAAGGCGTATGCGGCGGCTAATGACAAAATGCACGCGGGCATGGGCATGATAGATGCCGACGCTGACGTTGCGTTCATGCAAGGCATGATCCCGCATCATGCGGGTGCCGTGGATATGGCTAAGGTTGCGCTTGAACATGGCAAGGACCCAGAAGTCCGCGCGCTGGCGCAAAAGGTCATTGCCGCGCAGGAAGCTGAAATGAAGGAAATGCAGGCTTGGCTCGACAAAAAAGGCGTGCAAGCAGACAAGCCGCTGACTGCGGCTGACCACGCGGCGATGGGGCACTGAACATTCACGATCTAATTGGCATGTCGACAACGCAATTGTTGCTGTTGGCGGCAGTGACCTTTGGCGCTGCCTATATTCGCGGGCTAACCGGCTTTGGTATGGCGATTATATTGGTGCCTCTGTTCGGCTTGATTGTGAAGCCGGGCGAGGCCGTTGTCATTGCTATACTGCTTCAGGCCCTCATTGGGCCCGTTGGGCTTAAAGCCATATTGGCCGATGCGCATAGGCCAAGTGCGTTGACGATTGCTGCATTTGCCGTGTTGGCAACGCCGCTTGGCATCTTTTTGCTGATGCAGACCACGCCAGATGTTGCGCGGGTCCTGATCGCCGTAATCGCAATTGCCGCGTTTTTGCTTGTGCTTCTGCCGCAACGCGGCGCGCTGCGTCCCGGGCCCAAGGAAACAGCTTTGACAGGCATTGCTGCCGGCATTTTGACCGGTTTCGCCGCGATGCCGGGACCACCTGTCGTACCTTTTTACCTGCGTCAGCCGATCCCGCCGAAAGAAGCACGCGCATCCATGATGCTCGTGTTTTTCGCCACCGCGATTGCAGGCACTATTTCGGCATTTGTGCTTGGACTGGCGAACGGACGGCTGTTGTGGCTTTCGCTTCTGCTGTTTCCATCCGTGCTGCTCGGCAATTGGCTTGGCGCCAAATCCTGTGGCAAAGTGCCGCCGACAGTGTGGCGCAGTTGCGTTGCGGGCATCCTTGGCCTTGCCGGTATCTCGGCGGTTGTCCGGCTGCTGACCTAACGCCGCAGGATACAGCTTACTTCCCGAATTTCCGCTGCGTTTTGCCATAACGCATTTTGCGCGTGCCCGGCTGGCCTTCGGTCGCGCGACCTTTGGGTGCAGCGACATGTTGCTGGTGCGGCAGGCCAAGCTCGGTTGCCTCTAGCGAACGGATTTCATCGCGCAACCGTCCAGCCTCTTCGAATTCCAGATCGGCCGCAGCCGCACGCATCTTCTTTTCCAAATCTTCGATATAGGCACGCAAATTATGGCCAACGAGGTTGTTTGCGCCATCGGCATCAATCTCCACCAGCACCGAATCACGGCTGGCGGTGTCGGCGACGATATCGTGAATGTCGCGCTTAATCGTTGCCGGGGTGATATTATGTTCGATATTGTACGCATGCTGTTTTTCGCGGCGACGGTCGGTTTCGCGGATTGCGCGCTCCATGCTTCCGGTCATGCGGTCGGCATATAGGATCACGCGGCCTTCAACGTTGCGCGCGGCGCGGCCAATGGTTTGGATCAAAGACGTTTCGCTGCGCAGGAAACCTTCCTTGTCGGCATCCAAGATCGCGACCAGCCCACATTCTGGAATATCGAGACCCTCACGCAGCAAGTTGATGCCTACCAGCACATCATATACGCCGCGCCGAAGGTCACGGATCAGTTCGATGCGCTCCAGCGTTTCGACATCGCTGTGCATGTACCGCACCCGAAGCTCGGCTTCGTGCATGAACTCGGTCAAATCCTCCGCCATGCGTTTGGTCAGCGTGGTGACAAGCGTGCGGAAGCCAGCCTCGGCCGTTTTGCGGCATTCGTTGATGCAATCCTGCACCTGATCTTCAACCGGCTTAATTTCGACTGGTGGATCAATAAGGCCAGTAGGGCGAATAACTTGCTCGGCAAATACGCCCCCCGATTGCTCCATTTCCCATCCGCCCGGTGTCGCGGAAACGCACACGGTTTGCGGGCGCATAATGTCCCATTCGTTAAAGCGCAGCGGCCGGTTGTCTATGCAAGAGGGTAATCGGAAACCATATTCGGCAAGGGTCAGCTTACGCCGATGGTCGCCCTTGGCCATCGCACCGATTTGCGGCACTGTCTGGTGGCTTTCATCGACGAACAGAAGTGCATTGTCGGGCAAATATTCAAACAGCGTTGGCGGCGGCTCACCCGGTAGGCGGCCAGTCAGGAAGCGGGAGTAATTCTCGATACCTGCGCAAGACCCTGTCGCAGCAATCATCTCAAGGTCGAAATTCGTCCGCTCCTCCAAGCGTTGTGCCTCCAGCAGTTTGCCTTCTGACACCAACTCCTTCAACCGCTCGGTCAGTTCAAAACGAATGGCTTCGCTCGCTTGCTTCATTGTAGGGCCAGGGGTTACATAATGGCTGTTGGCGTAAACGCGCACACTGTTGAGCTTCGCGCCGGTGTTGCCTGTCAATGGATCGAATTCTGATATCTCTTCAATTTCGTCGCCAAAGAAACTGACGCGCCAAGCCGTGTCTTCATAATGCGACGGGAAGATTTCAAGATTGTCGCCGCGCGCGCGGAAATTGCCGCGGGCAAAGGCCGTATCGTTGCGTTTATATTGAAGCGCGACAAGCTTGCGGATCAACTCGGGCTGATCAACGCTTTCGCCTTTTCTCAGGTCGAAGATCATTGCGGAATAGGTTTCCACGGACCCAATGCCGTAAATGCACGACACTGACGCAACGATGATGACGTCGTCGCGTTCCAGCAAAGATCGGGTCGCCGAATGGCGCATCCGGTCAATCGCCTCGTTTACGCTCGATTCTTTTTCGATGTAGGTATCACTGCGCGGGACATAGGCCTCGGGCTGATAATAATCATAATAAGAAACGAAATATTCGACTGCATTGTCGGGGAAAAAGCTTTTGAATTCGCCGTAAAGCTGCGCTGCTAAAATTTTGTTGGGCGCAAGGACAAGCGCAGGGCGCTGCAGTTTTTCTATGACTTGCGCGACGGTAAAGGTTTTACCTGACCCGGTGACGCCCAAAAGAACCTGATTTTTCTCACCCGTTAAAGCGGTTTCAACCAGTTCACGGATCGCCGTTGGCTGGTCGCCGGCAGGCGCATAATCGGACACAATCCTAAATGGCCTACCGCCCTCCAATTTGGACGGGCGTTCAGGGCGATGCGGGGTGAAGGCGCCAACCGTGTCGGGTTCTTCCAACCCACGGCGAATGATAAGCTCAGCCATGTTTTTCATATGTGCCCTGCGTGGCGGAAGGGCAAGGGCTGTGCGGTAGATGCTTGGCTTCGCTAAAAATTTACTTTCCAACATGACCACAATTTGTTTGACCAATTGTCATGAAAAAGAACATAAAATGGAGACTATTAGGTGAGAACTTAAGGTAACCTTATCGGTTGGGCCGTTTATCGATGTTGCGTTTTGGGACATGCAGCGACACAAGAAGAAACCTATTTAGAAGCAAGAGGGAGATTCATGCACAAGTTCTTCCTCACAAGCGCTGCGGCGCCGTCAAGATGACGGTTAAAGTCATCCGTAAGCGTATTGGGGATTGCTCGGTATGAATATCGCTTTTTTAAAAGCCATAGGTTCATCGATCGCGCTACTTCTCATCAACGGATGCGCCGACAACAGCGCCGATAAAGACGGCAATGGCGTCATCGACAGCAAAGAGCGCACAGCGGAAATGAACTATGACGCATTCATTCCTATGAAGGCGGGGCTTTGGGAAACCAAGTTTGTCTTTGACGACATCAACGTTCCGACCTTGAGCAAGGCCCAAAGGCAGCAGATCATGGACGCGGTTGCCAAAAGCGCGTCAAGCCAGAGTTGCCTCACCGACGCCGAGGCCAAAAAGCCAGGTGCAGATTTCTTCGGTGGTGATGGCGCGGAAAAATGCGTTTACAAGGCGTTCGATGTTTCTGGACAAAATGTGCGTATGAAACTGTCTTGCGGCATGGAAAGCATGGGCAGCGTTGATATGGAACTTACCGGTGTCATGGGCGAATCGGAATTTAACTATGATAGCATGGTAGATATCCGCCTGCCGATGGTCGGTAAGGTCGCCATGCAGGGCAATGCGATGGGCAAATATATTGGTGCCTGTCCCGCGTCATCATGAACCTCCGCCGCTTAAAATTGGTCCGCGCAACGCTGGCGGCGGTAATGGCCGCCGGATGTGCAACAAGCGCTAATGCAGAAACGCTGTCTGACCAGACCAATATCCAACCTGCAGTGGTCAAGGTCGATTTCACATTGGACAGGATCACCCCCGCGATAGTTGAGGGCGATGCCGGCGTTGCCGAGAGGGCTGTCACCATAGACGATCCAGCGCGCGTTGCCTCTATTTCGAAATTGGTCGTTGCCATCGGCGTCATGCGCCTATCGGAGCAAGGCAAGCTTGATCTCGACCTTGACGTGAATGAATATCTGGGTTGGCGGGTTCGCAATCCAGCCTTTCCCGATGCGCCGATTACCTTGCGCGCCTTGTTATCGCATCAAAGTGGCTTGCGTGACTCTGTGGATTATATCGTGCCGCTGGATGGTAGCTTGGAGGCGGTGCTTGCTGACCCAAAGGCATGGGATGCCATCCATGCGCCCGGCACTTATTTTTCTTATGCCAATATCAATTCGCCCTTGATCGCGGCAGTGGTGGAGGGTGCAACGGACGAACGGTTTGACCGACTTATGGCGCGGCTGGTGTTGACGCCGCTTGGGTTGGATGCCTGCTATAATTGGGGTGATGGGTGCAGCGACGGGCGGCGCGCGCAGGCGGTTACATTGTTGAGACCCAATGGAGACCTTGCGCGCGATGCGCCGATGAACGGGCCTGATCCATGCGCGGTTTATCCAGCCAGCGACGGTAGTTGTGACGTCGATAAGCTTTATGTGCTTGGTCGCAACGGGTCTGCTTTTAGCCCGCAAGGTGGCTTGCGTATTTCGGCGAGCGATCTGGCAAAAATTGGCCAATTGCTTTTGCGCGATGGCGCACCTTTGTTGTCGCCCAAAAGTTTCGCGCAGATGATTGGCCCTGTCTGGACCTTTGACGGCAAAAATGGAGATGATGATAAAAGCTATTTTACCGGCTATGGACTTGGCGTGCATTGGTTGACCGATACGCAGGGCAATCGCTGGTTCGGCCATGTGGGGGAGGCCTATTCGCTGCGCGCAGGCTTTTGGATCAACCCTGTCGAACGTAAGGGTTTTTACCGCTATGTGACGATGGTTGATGAATTTTCCACGGTCGGGCATTGCTTTGACCGCTGCCCATGATAGCGTGGGCGATAGATAACGGAAAATTGAGGCAACGGGGGAATTAGGATGATGGAACGGTCTATTTTGGGCGCCTTATTGGCCAGCGTGTTGGTCGTAACACCGGCAGCTGCGCAGCCAGATTACGCAGATGCGATTAAGGCCGACTATGATAAGTCGCTGGCAAGCCTGTGGGACCATTTCTACCGCAACCCCGAATTGTCATTCCGCGAATTTAAGACCGCCGCGCGTATGGCGCAGGAACTACGCGCCGTCCCCGGCATGGTCGTGACCGAGAAAGTCGGCGGCACCGGCGTCGTTGGCATGTTGAAAAACGGTGATGGACCAGTCGTCCTTGTCCGTGCGGACATGGACGGCCTGCCTGTGCAGGAACGCTCCGGTCTTTCCAATGCGTCGACGGTGAAACAGGTCGGGGTCGATGGCCTTGAAATGCCCGTGATGCACGCGTGCGGCCATGATGTGCATATCACCTCATTGGTAGGCACAGCGCGCCAGTTGGCGCGGATGAAAGATCGTTGGAAGGGGACAGTATTGTTCATCGTCCAGCCTGCCGAAGAACGCGTCGGCGGCGCAAAGGCGATGATAGCAGACGGGCTCTACACCCGTTTTCCAAAGCCGGATTATGCATTGGCCTTCCATGTCGCCGCAGAGCTTGAGACCGGTAAAATCTCCGCGTCAGAAGGCATTCAATATTCGTCGGCCGACAGCGTTGACATTCGCGTTCCCGGCATTGCCACCCATGGCGCAGCACCCCATTTGGGCCGCGATCCGGTCTATATTGCCTCGCAGATCGTTGTCGGTCTTCAATCGATCATCAGCCGTGAAAAGGGTCCATTGGACCCCGGCGTGATTACGGTTGGCGCTTTCCATGCCGGAACAAAGCATAATATCATATCCGAATATGCGGACCTGCAGGTAACGGTGCGCTCCAACAATCAGGCGGTGCGCGACCAGCTGATTGCCTCCATTGAGCGCGTTGCCAAGGGCATTGGCGCCGCACATGGCTTGCCCGCAGACAAGTTGCCGATTGTTACGGTGACGGAAAGCACGCCGGTCACGGTCAATGATGGCGCGCTTGCCCGCCACTTGAACGGGGCTATTGCCGATGCCTTGGGTAAGGATGTGGTGACACCATTCCGCCAGACGACCATGGGCGGCGAAGACTTCGCCTTCTTCGTGGATCAGAAACATGGCATTCCAGGCTATTATTTTGCCGTTGGCGGGAGCAATCCTGAATGGATAGCCGCTGCCAAAAATGGCGGAAAGCCAGTGGCGGGCCACCATTCGCCTTTGTTCAAAATTGATCCGGAACCATCTGTGCGTTTGGGGATTGAGGCAACAACCGCCGCTGTGCTCGATTTGCTTGGCCCCAGGAAAAACTAATCGGCAGGGCAGGTAGAGTGTAGGGAAGCCATTATGGCACGCAAAATTCGCGATCATTACGAAGCGGACGAAGTGTCAGCAGAGCCAGAATTAAGTTGCTGGCTCTGTTCCCGCCCGATGGGCATCGTAACCGAATGGCATCACCCCATACCCAAAAGCCGGGGTGGGAAGGAACGGCAGCCAGTGCATCCGATTTGCCACCGCACGATCCATGCCAATTTCACCAATAGCGATCTTGAAAAGCGCTTTGCCACCGTGGACGCTTTATTGGCGCATGAAGAAATCGGACGGTTTGTCGACTGGATATCCAACAAACCGTCCGACTTTAACGCACCGACGAAAGACCGGCGTTAGCATGTTCGGCTCAGGCGCGAGTTGCGCGCCTTAATGGGATGCTTGTGCGTGCACATCATCCTTGGTCTTCCAGAGGGAAAACAGGATGCCGCCCAAGATAAGGCCAAAGGTAACGCCTAGGCTCAATACCGGCGGAAACTTGTCGCCATCCAGAAGGAAGTCGGAGACGAAGATCTTTGAACCGATGAAGACCAGAACGAGCGCCAGCGCGTATTTCAGATAATGAAAACGATGCACCATCGCGGCCAGCGCAAAGTAAAAGGCACGCAAGCCCAATATCGCCATGATGTTTGATGTGTAGACAATGAAGGTATCGGTGGTGATCGCAAAGATCGCTGGCACCGAGTCCACGGCAAACACAAGGTCGGCCAAGTTGATGACCACCAAAGCGAGGAACAACGGTGTGGCTGCACGCACCATTTTGCCGGTCTTCTCGTCCGGCACCTTCACGAAGAACTTCTCGTTATGAAGCTCCTTGGTCACGCGCATATGGGTTGAGATGTATTTGACGACCGGGTTCTTCGCGACATCCATTTCTTGGTCACCACTGAACAGCATCTTGATGCCCGTTCCGATGAGGAAGGCCGCGAAGATATATAGCGTCCAATAATATTCCTGCACAATGGCAGCGCCTGCCGCAATCATAAGGCCGCGCAGAACGATGACTGCGATGATTCCCCAAAGCAAAGCACGATATTGATATTTACGCGGTATCGCGAAGAAGGTGAAAATCAGACTGATGACAAAGACGTTATCAACCGATAGCGCCTTTTCGATGAAGAAGCCCGTGTAATATTTCATACCCATGTCGGCGCCCTTTTGGAACCAGACCCACAGGCCGAAGAGCATCGCAATACTGATGTAGAAAGCAGAGAGCTTCAGGCTCTCCGCGATGCCCATTTCCTTGTCTTCCTTATGCAGGATGCCAAGGTCGAAAGCGGTCAACGCGACCACAATGCTGAGAAACGATAACCAAAACGAGACCGGCGTCCCCAGCCAGTCCATCATCAAAAATTCCATGAAATAATTCTCTGTTGCACGCTATTGCCGGCACTGCGCCGGCCTAGTCCAGCCAATCGTAGTGCCAGCAGTTACAAATTAGATTTTGTTACTGCGCCTTATCCGCGCGAATGGCGCGTGCGTAGTTCTGCAACCTGTCTTTGATCGCCAGTTTAAGCCGCTTCAGCTTTTGGATTCGGAATGTATCGGGCCAACGCCGGCCAATTTCCGCGCGCCATTCGCGGTCTATCCTCTGGTGATATTGCATTAGGCGAAACGACGAAAAAGTCATGACATCATCCTCATTGAACATAGTTGAAGTTCAATCGGATGCTTCGGGTTCGGCCTAGCGTATTTCGGGGGTTTGAAGACCGCCTGACCAATGCACCGGAAACATCCGATGCGGCCGACATCACATTTCTTCCGAAGAAGCAAACGTCAGAGGGGCCCGGTCCGCTCCCGTGACGTGGAGGGTTTCGGTCTGAATTGCAAGATAGTTTGCCGCGTTCTGGATCGGTCTGCCGACTTAATCCCTCAACAGGTCGTTGATTGCGGTCTTTGCGCGGGTCTGTGCATCGACGCGTTTAACGATGACTGCACAGGAAAGATTTGGGCCGGGGCTGCCATCGGGCAACGCTTTGCCGGGTATTGAGCCAGGCACCACAACGGAATAAGCAGGCACGCGGCCGACGAAGACTTCGCCCGTCGTGCGGTCAATAATCTTGCTGGTTGAACTGATGAAGACGCCCATGGATAACACTGCGCCTTCCTCGACAATCACGCCTTCGACAACTTCGGAACGCGCGCCGATGAAGCAATTGTCTTCGATGATGACTGGCCCCGCCTGAAGCGGTTCCAACACGCCGCCAATGCCAACGCCGCCCGACAAGTGCACATTCTTGCCGATCTGCGCGCAGCTTCCCACCGTGGCCCAAGTATCGACCATGGTCCCCTCATCCACACGCGCGCCGATGTTGACGAAGCTGGGCATCAGAACAACGTTTTTGCCGACATAGCTCCCGCGGCGGGCCACAGCGCCGGGCACGACACGAAAACCTGCTGTTCGGAATCGTTCAGCATCCCAGCCGCTGAATTTTGAGGGTACTTTGTCGTAAGCCGGCGCACCTGCAGAGCCGCAATCGACAATGACATTGTCGTTTAGGCGGAAGGACAACAGCACCGCCTTTTTCAGCCACTGGTTCACCTGCCATATGCCATCGCGTTTCTCAGCGACGCGGAATGATCCATCATCCAATCCCGCCAAGGCGGTCTGCACTGCATCACGTAATTCGCCTTGGGTGGCGCTGGAAACGCCGTCGCGTGCGTCCCAAGCGGCGTTAATGATTGTGGCTAGCTGGTCGGTCATATTGTGCCTTCAATTGTGTGGATGGAGGAAAGCCAGTCATTCAAATCGGCAATTTCGTGGTCAATATATTGCTCTGTGTCGCTGCTAACAGCTTCGGTGCCGTGATTCACCCAAATTGTTGTCATGCCCAATACCTTGGCCGGCAAGAGATTATGCGCTGAATCCTCGACAAAAAGCGCGCGTGCCGGATTAATATCAAGCTGCGCACACAGGCTATCATAACTTGCTGCCGCGGGCTTTGGCACATGCTGCATCCGGTGAATATCGAAGATGTCTTCAAACAGGTTATCAAGCCCGCGCGCTGCCAAGATCCGCTCCGCATATGGCGCATCCGCATTGGTGAAGATTAGCTTGCGACCGGGTAGCGATATAACTTGACGACGCAAATCTGCGTCTGGGCGCAGAAGGTCCATGTCGACATCATGCACGAAATCTAGATAGCCACTCGGTTCCACCTTGTGTTCGGCCATCAACCCCCCAAGCGTCGTGCCATATTTCTTCCAATAGGTGTGCCGTATTTTGTGGGCTTCATCCGCCCCGATATTGAAATGCTTTTCGACAAACAAAGCTATGCGGTCTCGGACTTGCGCCATAATGTTGGCTTCCGGGCCGTACAGGGTTAGGTCTAGATCGAAAATCCAAGTATCGATATGTGCGAAAGCAGTTTGCATCAACGGCGCCTAACAACATACCCTGCGTTACTCAACGGGCATGTTAAGCCTACCGAAAGAGAATCATATTTACATTGGCCATTCTTTGGATGAAGGTCTCCCTCCCATGACTATGTTACGGATATGACTACAGCGCGGGTTGATCGCAAAATAGCAATCGGCACATCGGTTGTTTTTGCACTCGCACTGTCCGCATGCGGCGGTGGCGGCGGCGTGAATTCGACCCCCGTGCCGGTTCCACCCACGGCCAACTTGCCCCCAACCCCACCTCCGCCCCCTCCGCCCCCGCCGTCGACGAATTTCACAACAACAGAATATCTCCGGTCAGATGGGCCGAGCTTTCACCGTGCGATCACTGCTTATCAGGCAGGCGCTAACGGGCGAGGCGTAACCGTTGGTGTGATCGATTCAGGGATTACCCCTAATAGCCATGAGTTCACTGGCCGCATCCACGCGCAATCGGGCGACGTGACGGGTGCGGGTAGGCCACTTGGTGATGAAGACGGGCACGGTACTGAGGTAACGCGGGTCCTCGCAGCCGCTAAAGATGATCGCGATGTACATGGCATCGCCTATAATGCGACAATCTTAGCGCTTCGGGCGGATCAGGCGGGAACCTGTACCACACCGACCTCGGGTGACGATTCGGCTTCATGTTCCTTCTTCAACTCCGCGATTGCAGCAGGGGTCAACCGTGCGGTCGACAATGGCGCGCGTGTCATAAACATTTCACTAGGCGGTGCGGGCGGCGCGAGTACGACACTACGGGCTGCGATAAATCGCGCAACCTTGGCCGGAGTCGTTATTGTTGTATCCGCTGGTAATGAGGGGGATGAATTAGACCCTGCATTTGACCCCAATAGCCCAAGTCCCTTTGCGCAAGCGTTATTGGCCAACGGAAACGGGCTCGTTATCATTTCGACATCTGTCGATGATAATGATGTCATATCCAACTTTAGTAACAAGGCGGGTGTCTCGCAAAATGCAGTGTTGTCCGCATTGGGGCAAGGCATTTGCTGCGAATATCAGAACGACACCATCTATCGTTTCGTCGAGAATGGTAAGACATTTGTCAGAGTTTTCAATGGCACGTCTTTCTCTGCGCCACAGATTTCCGGAGCTGCAGCTTTGCTGGCGCAAGCGTTTCCTAATCTCACGGGTGCACAGATTGTAAATTTGCTCTTGTCATCAGCGCGCGATGCAGGTGCCGCCGGTACTGACGCGATTTACGGACGCGGCATATTGGATATTGGGCGCGCTTTTGCGCCCGCCGGAACGACGTCGCTTGCAGGCACCAATATGGCAGTTCCGCTCAGTGGAAATGGCGGCATGACGTCGGCGCCTATGGGGGATGTTGCTTTATCCAATAGGCCGTTACAGGCGGTGGTGCTCGATAGCTATGGCCGCGCCTATGATATCAACATTGCTGAAGGCATATACGCGAGCGCCCCGCGCCTGCGGCTTACGCCTGCTTTGGTCGATCAAGGACGTTCGGTCAGCCTGTCGCGGGGAGCCACTGAACTCGCCTTCTCGATTAGCGCGCGCAATGGCGGCAATGCCCAGCTTGCGCCGCTGGCTCTGTCCCATGGGCAGCAGAACCAGGCGCGTTTATTGGGCGGCCGCATCAGCGCCACCATCGCGCGCGATACGCGGTTTAGCCTTGGCATTCGCCAAGCAGCCGCTGGACAGGTTGCGGCGTTGCAAGGCATGTCTGGCGGCGCTTTCCTGACCGCGACGGATGCACGCATGGAGGGTGGGCTCGAACGGACGCCGGATCAATCTTTCGCGATGCGCCATCAGCTTGGTAGCTTCGGCCTGACAGGGACTGTCGAAACCGGCGCGACACATATGTTTGAACGCGCCGCCGCCGTATTTTTCCGCACCACGCAAAAACGCTACCCTTATGCGTCAGTTGGGCTTGGCGTAGATCGCCCGATTGGCCCAGCCAAATTTGCCGTGGGTGCAAATTGGACCCGTGAAGACGAGACCATTCTGGGCGCTCGGTTCGCCAACTTCATCGGCCTTAATCGCGCGCGCAGCGTGTTTGTCGATGGCAGGGGTGATGTTAAACTGTTCGGTTCCTGGTCGCTTGGCGCAAGCTGGCGGCAGGGTTGGACCTATGCCAATGCGGGCGGATTTTTGACAGGCCAAAGCGTGCTGCATAGCAACGCCTTCTCAATGGATGTGGCGGGCAGCGATATCTTGGCCAGCAATGACCGTATAGCGTTCCGGATTGCGCAACCCTTGCGCGTGACAGCTGGCGGGCTCGCACTTAACGTGCCTGTTGCTTATGATTATGCAACGCTTGGCACAACATTCGGCGTCCGCCAGTTTTCACTTGCACCAAAGGGGCAGGAGATCGCTAGCGAGCTTGCGTGGGGCGTGCCAATGTACGGCGGTTATTTCTCGTCAAACCTGTTCTGGCGGAAAGAGCCAGGCCATTTCGACGCTGCGCCGGATGATGTGGGCGTTGCCTTTCGGCTGCAATTCGATTTCTAAACCGTAAAGCTCTCGCCGCAGCCACAGCTTCCGGTGGCATTCGGGTTCGTAAACACAAAGCCAGCGGCAAATTCATCCTCGACCCAATCCATGATTGAGCCAACGAGATAAAGAACCGAACCGCCGTCGATGTATAGCACGCCGCCGGGCGTCTGGATCTTCTCGTCGAACGCCACTGCCGCGGTTACATAATCAACCGAGTAAGCGAGCCCGGAACATCCACGACGCGGGGTGGAGAGTTTTACGCCAATCGCGCCTTCGGGTGCCTTTGACATTAGTTCCGCAATCCGTGCTTCGGAGGCAGGCGTCAGAACAACGGCTGCAGGGCGTAAGCGTGTTTTAACATCGGTCATAGCATTCCAAGCTCCAAACGGGCTTCATCGGTCATATTCGCCGGGCTCCATGCCGGCTCCCAGACCAGGTTCACTTCTGCATCGCCTATGCCAGGGACTGCGCCAACGCGCAGTTCAACTTCGCCAGGCATCGATTCTGCGACCGGGCAATTCGGCGTTGTCAGCGTCATCGAAACGACGGCATGGCCATCATTGATCTCAACATTGTAAATCAGGCCAAGGTCATAAATATTCACCGGAATTTCCGGATCATAGATTTCCTTCAGCGCGGCAATCACCGCCTCGTACAAATCGCCATCAGGTTCGCTTGGCGCGGATACGGCAGGCTTCTGCGCAAGAAAGCCCTCCAGATAGTCCTTCTGGCGCTCGGGGGTTTCTGGTGCGTTCCCAACCCGGGCTTTCGGCGGCTTTTCCACGCTGTCTACTTCTTGTATGCGGATGTTCTCGTTCATCCAAATATCCTCTTCACCCGTTCGAGGCCGCGTACCAGCGCCGCGACATCATCTTCATCATTGTAAATCCCAAAGCTTGCCCGCGCAGTGGCGGGCACGCCCAAATGGTCCATCAGCGGCTGTGCGCAGTGGTGGCCAGCGCGAATGGCTACATCTTCTTCGTCCAATATCGTGCCGATGTCATGCGGATGCACGCCCTCCATCGAGAAGGAGACAATCCCCGCCGATTGTTCAGGACCGTATAAAGTGATCGAATTGATCGCACGCAAGGCATCGCGCGTCTGCGCAGCCAGCGCGCTTTCATGCGCGAAAATGGCGTCTGGGCCGAAGCTGTCGATGAAGTCGATGGCAATATGCAGGCCGATCACCTCAATGATCATCGGCGTTCCCGCCTCAAACCGCGAGGGCGCAGGTGCGTAGGTCGTCTTTTCAAACGTCACGCGATCAATCATCGCGCCGCCGCCTTGATATGGAGGCATCGCGTCAAGCGTATCGGCATGCGCCCACAGCACGCCAATACCCGTCGGGCCGTATAATTTATGTCCGGACATGACGTAGAAATCGCACGCGAGGTCAGCCATGTTCAAATGCATCCGCGGTGCCGCCTGACAGCCGTCGAGCAAGAATTTTGCACCAACTGCATGCGCGGCATCTGCTACACGCCTGGCGTCGAGCACTGATCCAAGCACGTTTGAGACATGCGCCAACGCGACCATCTTATGCGCAGGCGTCAAATGCGCATGAAGCCAGTCGAGGTCGATTTGCCCATCGTCTGTTAGCGGGCACACATCGATGTGCGCGCCAACCTTTTCGGCGAGCATTTGCCACGGCACGATATTGCTGTGATGCTCCAACTGGCTCAGCATGATGCGGTCGCCCGCCTTTACGTTCGCTGTCCCCCAGCTTTGCGCAACCAAATTAATGCCCTCGGTGGCACCACGCACGAAAACGATTTCATTGGACGAAGCGGCACCCATGAAGCGGGCTACACGATCCCGCGCCGCCTCGAATGCCACAGTCATATTCGCCGACCGCGCATACACACCGCGATGAACGGTTGCGTAATCCACTCCGCCTGCACGCATCATGGCATCAAGCACGACCTGCGGCTTTTGCGCCGTCGCGGCGGTGTCTAGATAATGCCAGTTGTTGGCTAGACCCGGGAATTGGGTTTTGATCCCGTTCACACCAATTCGCCCAATTTCTTCAGCGCGGCCTCGATGAGAATATCCTCATCCGCAGCGCTTTCAAAAACGCCAGCGACAAAGGCTTGCAACATCAGCTTCTTTGCATCCGCAGGCGCAATGCCACGTGCTTGCAGATAAAACAGCCCCATCGCATCCAGCTCGCCAATTGCGCAGCCATGCGCACATTTGACGTCGTCGGCGTAAATTTCGAGCTCGGGTTTGGCGTTGGCGGTCGCGCTGCGGTCAAGCAGCATGGCCTTCACCGACTGCACGCTGTCGGTCAGCTGCGCATCGCGCGCGACGGCGACTTTGCCCAGATAGGTTCCGGTCGCGGTGCCAGCGAGGACCGAGCGCACGATCTGCGACGACGTCGCTTTGGGCTCGGCATGGGTGACGGTGGTTATAATTTCGAGATTTTGGGTGCCGCCGCCAATTTGCACTGCGCCCAGTTTGAAATCCGCGCCCTCATGCAACGTGATATTCAATTCAACGCGGCCATAATCGCCACCGATGTTGAGCACATGGATTGCGGTGGTTGCACCTTTGCCGATGGCAATATCAAGTTGGTGGATGGATCCAGTGTCCTGCAAGATCGTACGCGCGAAGTTGCCGCCTGCAGGCACGATGATGCTTTCAGGCGCAGCCAATGGCCACGTGGCCTCTACAGCGGAAATGTCGCTATAGCGCCACGCCTCGTCGTGCCGTGTGGGCGCATTCCGATTCAAGCAGCCAATTCCTTATACCCGTCACGTTCCAGCTCCAGCGCCAGTTCCGCGCCGCCGGTCCGCGTGATGCGGCCATTATCAAGCACATGGACGAAGTCGGGCTTCACATAATCAAGTAGTCGCTGATAATGCGTTATCAGCAACACGGCCTTATCAGGCTTGCGCATGATGCGGTTTATGCCGTCGCCAACCATCCGAAGCGCGTCAATGTCGAGGCCGCTGTCGGTCTCATCAAGGATCGCGAGCGCGGGGTTGATGATACCCATTTGCACCATCTCGTTGCGCTTCTTCTCCCCGCCTGAAAAACCAACATTTACCGGACGCTTAAGCATATCCATATCCATGCCAAGTGCACCCGCCTGTTCGCGCGCAACCTTGAGGAACTCAGCGCCCGATAAAGGCGCTTCGCCTCGGTTCTTGCGCTGCGCGTTCAATGCTTCGCGCAGGAACTGCACGTTCGACACGCCCGGTATTTCTACTGGATATTGAAAACCCAAAAACAAGCCAGCGGCGGCGCGCTCATGCGGTTCAAGGTCGAGGAGGTCGTTCCCGTCGAAGGTCACTGAACCCTCGGTCACTTCATAGCCTGGCCGACCAGACAGCACATATCCCAGCGTCGATTTTCCAGCGCCATTGGGTCCCATAATCGCATGGATCTCGCCCGCGTTGAGGGAGAGCGTGAGGCCCTTGAGAATAGGTTTTTCGTCAACATTGGCGTGGAGGTTCGTTATTTGAAGCATGATCAATTAATTCCGTAAAGACTGTGTGTGGACGTCGCGGGATAAAGGGTCATCCGACGGACCCTTCGAGCGAAATGCCCAACAATTTCTGCGCCTCAACCGCGAATTCCATCGGCAGTTGCTGCAGCACTTCCTTGGCAAAACCGTTGACGATCAATGCGACGGCTTCTTCGGCGTTCAGGCCACGGGCTTGGGCGTAGAACATCTGATCATCGCTAATCTTGCTGGTCGTTGCCTCATGTTCGATCTGCGCGCTTGGGTTGCGCACTTCGATATAGGGCACGGTGTGGGCACCGCTTAAGGACCCAAGCAACAAGGAATCGCATTGCGTGAAGTTGCGCACGCCTTCGGCATTGGGTGCGACGCGGACAAGGCCGCGATAGGTGTTGTTGCTGTGTCCTGCGCTGATACCCTTGCTGACGATGGTCGAGCGGCTGCCCTTGCCATTGTGGATCATCTTGGTGCCAGTGTCGGCTTGCTGATAATTGTTGGTGACGGCAACCGAGTAAAACTCTCCAACGCTGTTTTCGCCGTTGAGGACGCAGCTAGGATATTTCCAAGTCACCGCGCTGCCCGTTTCGACTTGAGTCCAGCTCACCTTGCTGTTCCGGCCCTGACAAAGCGCACGCTTGGTGACAAAGTTATAGATACCACCTTTGCCCTGGGCGTCGCCGGGATACCAGTTTTGCACGGTCGAATATTTGATTTCGGCATCGTCAAGCGCAACGAGTTCGACAACAGCGGCGTGCAATTGGTTTTCGTCGCGCATTGGCGCGGTGCAGCCTTCGAGATAGGACACATAACTGCCCTTGTCGGCGATAATCAACGTACGTTCAAACTGGCCGGTATTCTCGGCATTGATGCGGAAATAGGTGGAAAGCTCCATCGGGCATCGCACGCCTTCAGGGATATAAACAAATGTCCCGTCGGAGAAGACCGCGCAGTTTAACGTTGCAAAATAATTGTCGTGCATCGGCACAATCTTGCCGAGCCATTTCTTCACCAGCTCCGGATATTCCTTAATCGCCTCCGATATGCTGCGGAAAATCACGCCAGCACGTTCAAGTTCTGCGCGAAAGGTGGTGGCGACCGAAACACTGTCGAACACGGCGTCCACAGCCACGCGGCGCGCGCCCTCGACGCCAGCCAGCACTTCTTGCTCTGCAATCGGGATGCCCAGCTTCTCATAAATGCGCAGGATCTCGGGGTCTACCTCGTCCAGGGAGCCAAGCTTTGGCTTCGCCTTGGGTTCTGCGTAATAATAAGCGTCCTGATAATCGATTGGCGGTAGGTTGAGCTTTGCCCAATCGGGCGGCGTCATCGTTTTCCACAATGCAAACGCCCTCAACCGCCATTCGAGCATCCATTCAGGCTCGTTTTTCTTGGCGGAAATGAAGCGAACGGTATCTTCGGTCAGCCCCTTGGGTGCGAAGTCGGTTTCAATGTCCGATGACCAGCCATGCTCGTAATCGGCGACCTTTTCAGCGGCGTCCCACGCGGCCTTATCACTCATGTCCAACTCATCGCTCATCGCGTTAATCCCGCCAAATTGATTTGTGCCAGCGCGCCGCGCACCGCAGTGTTGACAACTGGCCAGTACGCCTGAACACTACAATTGCTCTCTTTTACGCAATGCTGCCCCAAAGATTGCTTGTGGGCATCGCAGCATATCGTCAGGGCAATTGGACCTTCGACCGCCTCAATAATGTCGGCAACGCTAATAGCCGCAGCGGGACGGGCAAGCATGATTCCCCCGCCTGTACCGCGTACCGAACGCAGCAGGCCGGCCTTCGTAAGAATGCTGACAAGCTTTTGTGCGGTGGGCAGGGCCAGACCGGTTTCGGCGGCAAGGTCGGTTGCCGATACGCGCGCAGAGCCGCAATGGCGCGAAGCTGCGCTCATGATCACCACTGCATAATCGGCCATATTCGACAAACGCATCTTGCGAATCCTAATAAGATAAATTCACTCCGATTAGGGGCAGATGATCCTTTTGGTTGCTTAAATCAAGCCAGAAAGGATTTAATATCGCGGAAGCTGTCTTTGGTGAGCCATTGACGGCAGCTTTCGCCACAGGATAAATGCGTAGTGCGTAAATTCTCGGATATTTTTAAAACTGGGTCGGGTTGCAGAAGCACGCCTTCCGCCTAGGTGTGGCGGCCCTGCAGTCTCACTTTCACATATTTTTCGAGCTTTTGCGTCGCGGCAATAGAGAAGCGCAGGCCAAGCTTGCTGCGGCGCCATAAAATATCGTCTGCGGATTGCGCCCATTCATGATCGATCAAATAGTCAACCTCGGCTGCATATAAATCATGTCCGAAGTCCGCACCCAAATCCGAAAGCAATGCGGTATGTGATAAAATCGTTCGAGTTCTGGTCCCATAGCTGCGCACCCATCGGTGCACGAGTGATGGCGGTAAAAACCCGAAATCGCGCTCAAGTGTGGCTGCCAGGTTTGCCGCGCCATTTATTGGAAAATCTCCCCCGGGCAGTGGCTCACGCAGTGTCCAACTTTGGCCTTTTAGGACAGGTAAATGCGCCGCAAGTTTATCCACCGCGCTCTCTGCCAGGTGACGGTACGTGGTTATTTTACCGCCAAAGACGGACAATATAGGGGCGGTATTCCCTTCACCAACATCCAGTTCGAAATGATAACCGCGTGAGGCAGTTTCGGGTTTGCCAAAGCCGTCATCGACCAAGGGCCGCACGCCAGCAAAGCTATAAATGACGTCAGCGGCAGTTATAGGCTGCCTGAAATACGCCCCCGCCGATTGGCAGATATAATCGATTTCCTCTGGCGTGGCGTGAATGTCGTCGAGCGAACCTTTATGGTCGGCATCAGTGGTGCCAATAAGGGTGAAGTCATCCTCATAAGGAATGGCAAAGAAAATGCGACCATCGGGATTTTGGCAGAAATAAGCCTGCGACGTATCAAACATCTTGCGCACAACGATATGCGATCCTCTCACCAGACGGATGGTTTCGCCGGTTTTGCGATCATGCCCTGTCGTGCGCGCGAGCAAGTCCAATACCGCTGGCCCCGCTACGTTCGCGACCGCGCGGGCCAGCACGGGTGCTTGTCCGGAAATCTCTATATGCCAAAGCCCATCGCGCCGTTCCAGATGGGTTACTTCGGATAGGGTGCGGATGTCTGCTCCGTGCTCGCCAGCACCCATCGCATTCAGAACGACGAGCCGCGCATCGTCGACCCAGCAGTCCGAATATTCAAACGCCTTCACAAATTCTGGGCGAAGTGGCTTGCCTGCGAACGCGTTTTTCAAATTGACTGTGCGCGTTGCCGGCAGCAGCTTGCGACCACCGATGTGGTCATAAAGGAACAAGCCAAGGCGCACGAGCCACGCAGGACGAATACCTTTTTGATGCGGTAGAATGAACCGAAGCGGCCAGATAATATGTGGAGCGATGGCCCAAAGCCGCTCGCGCTCAATCAACGATTCCCGCACCAGCGCAAATTCATAATTCTCAAGATAGCGAAGCCCGCCATGGATAAGTTTCGTTGACGCCGATGATGTGCCCTGCGCAAGGTCTCCGCGCTCAAGCAGGATAACGTGCGCCCCCCTGCCAGCGGCGTCACGTGCAATACCGGCACCATTAATGCCGCCGCCAATTACCGCCAGGTCATAAATCTGTTCGCTCATAAAAAGGCCCATGCGAATGCTGCTGACGCCAAAAAGGCCGTTAATGTGGCTAGTATGACGGGAAACAGGGCCTTCGTACCCTGACTCAGCAGCAAATCAAGTCGAGACCGCATCGCAGTGGCCGTAACAGCAAATAATAACATAGCCTTAGAGGCGATCAGGCCATATTGTGCCACCCACGCTGGGGCCGCTACGGCAGAGTTGATCGCAACGGTGGCAAAGAATGCGAGAATGAACCAAGGCAGCTTCAACCGCGACGCAAGGCTTCTTGGCCGACCGTCGCTGGACCCGATAGCAAGCCCGATAAGCGCCACGGCGGGCGCGAGCAAAGCTACGCGCGACAATTTGACGATGGTTGCGGTTTCACCCGCTGATTGCGAGAAGCTGTAACCGCCGCCAAGTGCCTGAGCTACGTCATGTACGGCCGCTCCCATCAGGAAGCCGGCTTGCTTATCCGTGAAAGCGAGTTGCGCCGCAATGATCGGGTAGAAAGACATCGCAACTGCGCTTGCCAACGCGACGCCCACCAAGGTGAGCGTAAACTGCGTTTGGTTGAGGCGTTCGCGGCCTATAACTGCGTAAATCGCCAATGCTGCCGACGCCCCACAGATCGCCGTTGCGCCGCCTGCTAGCCAACCAGCGTAATTGCTTTGCCCGCTTAGGCGTGCGCCCAACAACCCGGTGCCCATTACCAATGACATAATGCCAATTAGCCCCAAAAAGGCCAACGCTCCAAGACCGCCAATTTGCATTGCGGTGACTTGCGTACCCAAAAGGACGATGCCCCAGCGTAGGCAAACAGTTCCGCAGAAATCGAGTCCGGGATGTACCTTTTGCTCGGCTGAAACAAAATTGAGAGCTAAACCAAGCAGCAAACCCGCCACAATGACTGGCATTCCGTAATGTTCGGAGAACCAGGTTGCCGCGACCGAAGCAATCGCTACTATCGCAAAGCCAGGAAACAGCGCACCGAGTACTAACCGCTTGCGTAGTGCCGGATTATCATCGGCAAGATAGGTTTCGCCATAGAGGTCAGCGATGTAATTCGCGTTTATGTCTTGCGGTGTCATATAGCCATCTATAGGCACATGTGTGGAGAGTTCCAGCATAAAGCAGAGTGTGGGAGTGGATTCAATGGCCGAAACCAAGATGACCAGTTCAGACAATGCAATGCGGGTCATCCGTTATGGCCTGATCGCGCTTTTGTTCTTTGGCACGGCGCTCAATTATCTTGATCGGCAAGTGCTGGCGTTGCTCAAACCAACGCTTCAAATGGAGTTTGGTTGGACGGATCGCGAATTTGGACATTTCGGATCAGCGTTCCAGATCGCTACTGCAGTCGCGCTTTTGGGAGTTGGCTGGTTTATCGACCGCTTCGGTGTCCGTTGGGGCTATGGCTTGGCCGTCGCCATCTGGAGCTTGGCTGGAATGGGGCATGCATTCGCAAGCAGTGTCGGGCAGTTCGTTGCGGCACGGGTCACGCTGGCTGTTGCCGAATCCGTAAACACGCCAGCGGCCATGAAATCGGCCGCCACCTATCTGCCCATTCGCGAACGATCGATAGGCATTGGTGTCATCAACAGCGCCTCCAACATTGGCGCGATCTTGGCTCCACTCACTGTGCCGTGGATTGCCATCACATATGGCTGGCGTGAGGCGTTCATCATCACGGGTGCTTTGGGGTTTGTTTGGCTGGTTTTCTGGTGGCTTGGGACAGCAAAGCTTCAGCCATTGGGAGCGGCAGCGCCGACAGCCGCAACCCCTGCAGCGAAGGGTGCGCCCTGGAGCGAACTGTTGAAGGAGCGCCGCACCTGGGCGGTCGCAGGGGCAAAGCTGCTTACCGATCTTGTCTGGTGGTTTATTCTTTTCTGGGCGCCGGATTTCTTTGCGCGGCAATTTGGGCTCGGGCAGGCCGAAATTGGCGCGCCGACCGCTATTGTATATGCACTGGCTGCCGTTGGCGCAGTGACCAGTGGTATCTTGTTCCCGATCCTTTTGGGTAAGGGCATGACTGCGAATGCGGCACGCAAGAGCTCAATGTTTTTTTACGCCTTGCTGATCCTGCCAATTCCACTGGCATTGCAAGCACCCAATGAATGGATTGCGGCGCTTATTATTGGTCTCGCCTTATTCGCGCATCAGGGTTTCTCGACCAATATCTTTGGGATGGCAGCAGATATCATACCTGCGCGTCAGGTCGGCAGCGTTATTGCAATTGGAGCCTTGGCTGGCAATCTCAGCGGCGCAGCCATGCTTGAATTTGCGGGCTGGTCGTTAGAGTCAGGCCTGGGCTACGCGCCTATGTTTGCCATCTGCGCCAGCGCGTATTTGCTGGCTTTGCTATGGATTCACATCATGCAGCCAAGGCTGATTGTCGTAAATGACGCGGATTGATTAGCTGGCCTTTGCCAAGCCCTCGGTTTCAACCAATTCCTGCAATTCGCCAGCGTCGTACATTTCCATCATGATGTCTGAGCCGCCCAGAAATTCGCCTTTGACGTAAAGCTGCGGGATGGTGGGCCAGTCGCTGTAATCCTTGATGCCAGCGCGGATTTCCATGTCTTGCAACACATCCACGCTTTCATAAGCGACATTCAGATGGTCGAGAATGGCTATCGCCTTGCTGGAGAAGCCGCACTGCGGAAATAACGGACTGCCCTTCATAAACAGGACAACGTTATTGCCTTTGACGATCTCTTCGATCCGTTCGTGAACACTCATCTGTAATACTCCAAAAATTTAAGGAATGGCGGTTGTTAGTTGCAAGGCATGCAAAACGCCGCCCATGCGGCCGCCTAGCGCGTCATATACCGCCTTATGCTGCTTCACCCGCGGAAGCCCGCGAAAACTCTCGCTCACTACGCGCGCGGCATAATGGTTGCCGTCACCTGCAAGGTCGGTAATCTCTACCTGCGCGTCGGGCAGGGCGGCTTTAATCATGCCCTGTATCTCTTCGGCCTGCATTGCCATTAGGCGGGCTCGATAAACTGGCGGCGCGCTTCGACCATTTTATCTTCAAGCGCTGCACGAATTGTTGCGTCATCGACATCAACGCCAGCCGATGTCAAATCGCCAAGCAGCTTGCGCACAACATCTTCCACACCCGATTCTTCGAAATCGGCCTGAACGACGGAGGTCGCGTAGGCGGTTGTTTCTTCCGGCGTCAGGCCCATTTTCTCTGCGGCCCATTGGCCAACCAGCTTGTTGCGGCGCGCGGTAATTTTGAACTGAAGCTCCGCATCATGTGCAAATTTGTTTTCAAAGGCGTTTTCGCGATTATCGAAAGTCGTCATGTTGCCGTTCCTAACTGCTGAATATCCGAGATAATGCGTGTGCGTGCTATCAACAAGGCAATTGATATCAAATATGAACCACCAGTTTCCCAACTGCTGCTCGGTCGCCAAGCCGTGCAATCGCTGTGCCAGCGTGGGCCAGTTCAAATGTCTCTGAAATGCGCGGCTTGATTTTGCCGGCAGCATATAGGTCAAACAATTCGGATATGTTCGCGTGGTTCTTCTGCGGCGTGCGTGCGGCGAAAGCACCCCAAAACACACCACAAACGTCGCAACTTTTCAGCAAAGTCAGGTTTAACGGTAATTTCGCGATGCCCGCTGGAAAACCGACCACAAGAAACTTGCCTTCCCATGCAATCGAACGGACCGCAGGCTCGCTGTAGTCGCCGCCGACAGTGTCGTAGATGATATTGAAACCGTCCCTGCCAGCGGCCGCCTTGAACAGTTCAGCGACGGCCTTGGATTGATCCTTATCGAACGGCTGATGCGGGTAGACGACAACTTCATCCGCGCCTGCCTCACGTGCGATGGCGGCTTTGGCCTCGCTCGATACGCCCGCAACCACGCGGCCACCATAAGCCTTCGCAAGCTCAATCGCCGAAATGCCGATGCCGCCAGCACCGCCGAGAACAAGGACATTGTCCCCCGTTTTCATATGGCCGCGGTCCTTGAGTGCATGGATGGACGTGCCATAGGTCATGAGCAAGGCCGCGCCATCGTCAAACGACATAGCGTCGGGCATTTTGAAGCAGTTGAATGCCGCAATCGCGACCTTTTCAGTCAGCCCGCCATTACCACACAGGCCAATCACGCGATCGCCAACGGCAAAGCCGCTGACGCCATCACCAATGGCTTCGACCACGCCAGCGATTTCGCCGCCCGGCGCAAAGGGGCGTTCGGGCTTGAACTGGTATAGGTCGACAATCATTAGGGTGTCGGGGAAGTTGATTGAGCATGCCTTCACCGCAACAACGACTTGGCCGGGGCCAGCAACGGGTTTTGGCAATTCGCCCATGACAAGTGTTTCAGGGCCACCGCTCGCGGTCGATAACAAAGCGCGCATTTCTCTCTCCTAGGCTATGTTGGGCGTCAGCCAAGGCTGGCTTGCCGATATTTTTGTCTCGTATGTAGAGATCGCGTCGCTGCTTTTCAGCGTCAACCCAATCTCGTCGACCCCGTTTATCAGGCAATGCTTGCGGAACGGGTCAATTTCAAATGCGAACCGATCTTGGAATGGCGTTGTCACCGTCTGCGTCTCCAGATCGATATGAATGCTATCCGTCTGCGCGACTTCCATCAGCCGATCGATAGCGTCCTGCGGCAGCACGATTGCGAGCAATCCATTCTTGAACGCGTTGCCCGAAAATATGTCGGAAAAACTGGGCGCTATAACCGCCGAGATGCCCAGGTCAGCCATTGCCCAAGCGGCATGCTCGCGGCTTGACCCGCATCCGAAATTGTCGCCAGCAATCAATATTGGTGCGTCTGCATAAGCCGGATCGTCAAAGACGTTACCAGGCACTTCGCGCAAGGATTGGAACGCGCCTTTGCCAAGGCCCGACCGGCTAATAGTTTTCAACCAAGCTGCAGGAATGATTATGTCGGTATCGATATTTTTCAGCCCGAGCGGATAGGCTCTGCCAATGACGCTGCTTATGGGCTTCATACGATCAGTCCGTTTCGGTTTTTGGCGGGTTCTGGTTTATTGGTGCGGCATCGGGTTCAGGGGACAAGGGTTCAAGCTTGCCCTTCTTCTGCGTCAGACTGCGCCGCCCTGCATATAACAACGCAGCTACTAAGGCTGCGGAGCCAACCGCCGCGCCAACCTTGGCTGTGGTTGACCATGTGTCGCCATTGGAATTTTTATTGGTCATATAGCTGTTCCTTGATGGTTTAACCTTAGCTTTGGCGTCTGTGCCAAGTAAAGAAAATAGCTTATTTTTGCGCAGAGGCCACTCCCATGCTTCAACGCCTTGCTATATTTTAGTTCATCAATTCGCGGACATCGGTGAGCTTTCCTGTCACCGCTGCCGCGGCGGCCATTGCAGGACTTACCAAATGCGTGCGCGCACCTGGTCCTTGCCGCCCGACGAAATTGCGGTTGCTGGTGGACGCGCAACGCTCTCCGGCAGGTACCTTGTCTGGGTTCATACCCAGGCATGCCGAGCAGCCCGGTTCGCGCCATTCAAGGCCCGCGTCGATAAATATGCGGTGAAGCCCCTCGGCCTCGGCCTGATGCTTCACAAGGCCGCTACCCGGAACGACAATTGCCCATTTGACATTAGCTGCCTTTTTACGGCCCTTCAGTATAGCAGCAGCGGCGCGCAGATCTTCAATCCGGCTGTTGGTGCAACTGCCAATGAAGACATTCTGCACTTCAATATCTGTCATAGCAGTGCCAGGCGTCAGCCCCATATATGCTAGGGATTTCTTGGCGGCTTCTTGCTTCGACGGATCGGCGAAGGTGGATGGGTCGGGAACGATGCCGGTAATGGGCAATACGTCTTCAGGGCTTGTACCCCATGTAACGCTTGGCGCAATGTCCGCGGCGTTTATCGTCACGACCTTGTCATAGACTGCCCCAGTATCGGTAGCGAGTGAACGCCAGTAAGCAACCGCTGCGTCCCACTGCGCTCCCTTTGGCGCCATCGGACGGCCCTTGAGATAAGCAAAAGTGGTGTCGTCAGG
>CALGEE010000346.1 GCA_937881525.1 uncultured Sphingomonadales bacterium
GGTTTCCCAAAGCGCCGCCGATGATCAGAGAAATCGCTGCACCATCAATGGCGCGCTCGGCATTCCAAAGCCAGACAAGAAGGAAGCCGACGATTACCACGGCCAGCGAAGACAACACAATTGGTCCCCAAGTTCCGAGGTCGTTCAGGAGGCCGAAGCTGACCCCACGGTTGAACCCCAACGCAAGATTGAAAAAAGACGAAATGGGAATAACGTGCGGCGGATTCGAGAGGAGTTCGATCATGAACGATTTTGAGGCTTGATCGAGCAACAGAACGAGGGAGCTTCCGAGAAGACCAATTCCAAAGTGCCGAAGTTTGAGGGAAAACACACGACCAACGGTCATGATTTTTTCTGCCCGTTTGATTTTAGAGCCACCCGTTCGTGGACAGCTGGTCCGGCCAAAACTGCCTGACGCGACCGCGCCGCCTCGGCAATCTGGGCCTCGGTTCCAGTCAGGCCGACGATAGTCGGATGAAATACCGAAACATACTCGGCCATGGTCTCCACCCGGTCGCGCTCGGGGTCAATCGAGACTAACAGCGGCTTTACCAATCCCGCGTCCGGCCCGAGTCGCTCCATGACCCGGGCGAGATCCGCGAGGGTCGTCGGGCATATATCCGGACAGTTGGTGAATCCGAAAAAGACCAGTAACCATTTGCCCTGATAGCTTTGCACAGTGACAGCATTGCTGCGGTGATCGGTCAAGTTGAACGTTGGCCGGAAGGAAGTTGCCACATCTTGCGATGAACTGCCGCCACTCGGCCCACGATCATGCCACAGACTGAGCCAGAGAAAGCCCGCCAGCGCGACACCCACGCCTCCCCAAAGGGTAATCCTTACGGCTCTCAATTTGACGCCACCTCTGCCTCAACCAGATCGAGCAGTTGCTGCTCGCCGAAGTCGAGCAGCGGTTTTCCGTTGACGAAGAATGTCGGTGTCCCCGTCACGCCGACGTTCTTCACGTCGGCCGTGTCCTGGTTCAAGACGGCGACGATGCCAGGGAGTTTGGCATCGCGGCGGGCGCGTTCCACGTCGAGGCCTGTTCCGTCTAACAGGCTCCAGGCACTATCGGCCGGACGCCCATGTGGCGCCCAACGAGGTTGGGTTTCAAGAAGTCGCTCGAGAACGACCTCGAACTTCCCCTGAAGGCGAGCAGCTTCTAGAATCCGTATCGCTTCTTCCGATGGTGGATGGAACGCTGTGTATCTGAGCACGACGCGAACTTTCCCCTGAAACTCGGAAAGTATCTTTTTCACCACGGGATGGAAGGCGCGGCATGCTTCGCACGCGGGATCGAAGAATTCGACGATGGTGACGGGCGCATCTTTTGCTCCAAAGACCGGCGAATGGGGTCTTACCAGCGGCGCTTCATTTGATACTGGTTTTGTGACCGCCACTTCCTTGCTTGTCGGGGAGTAAAGAAGGCCACCGATGGCAAATAGTCCGACTGCTACTACGGCGGTCACGATGATCAGGGTTCGACGGTTCATGAAGATCTCTTTCTAAAGGGAACGGTCAGCAACAAAATGATGGCACTGAAGGAGAAAACGGACAGGTACGGTAGCGGCAGAACGCCAAACAGCACTTGATCTTCTCCCGAGCATGATGGTCCGTTGCGTTCACAGGGTTGAATTGGTTCGGGGATGATCCCGACGAAAAGCAGGCTATGCCAAAGTGCGATCAAGCCGCCAATCAATGCCAAAGGAATAACGTAGTGCCGAACCGCATGATCGGCTCGAAAACTCGCAAGCCCCAGGATAAGTGCCAGCGGAAACATGGCGATCCGTTGGTACCAGCAAAGAACACAGGGTGTTCGTCCCATGACTTCCCCGATGAACAGGGCCCCGAGGGTCGCGGTCAAAGCAATCAGCCATGCGAGATACAAGGCGTTGGTTTGATGGGAGGTGTTCTGCATGGTGCTACCCGACCTCACTCGCCCGTCGCGGGAACGGCACAATGTTGCATTTCTCCCCACGCCTGACGCACGATCTGCGTGGCCGACCAGAGGAACAGGCCGGCCATGAGAGCGGCGACAATAAGGTCTGGCCACGCAGTCCCGGTAAAATAGACACCGGCTGCCGCCCCGATGACGGCCACATTTCCGATGGCGTCGTTGCGGCTGCAGAGCCAGACGGAGCGAACGTTCGCGTCGCCGTCCTTGAATCGCATGAGAAGGACGACGCTTGCAAGGTTTGCCAAAAGCGCCAACAACCCGACACCGCCCATGACTGTCGCGGACGGCACGCCGAGGACGAGAACTTGATAAGCGGTCGATCCAAATACCCATAGCCCCATGGCCGCAAGGCTGAGCCCCTTGATGAGTGCCGCCGTCGCGCGGACGTGCAGGGCCATGCCGATGACGTAGAGGCTGATGGCGTAAGTGGTCGTATCGCCGAGGAAATCGAGGGCGTCCGCCTGCAGCGCCTTCGACCCCGCGAAAGCGCCCGCCGCCATCTCAACGATGAACATAGCGCCGTTGATGGCGATGACGATCCACAATGCCCGCTTGAATGCGGCGGAAACGCCGTCGAATTGGGCATCTTGTCCGCAGCAACTTGCACTCATACCTTGCTCCTGTAATTCATTATCGAGGCTTGTCATCCAATTGAACGACGCCTTGAAAGCCTCTAGTCTGAGATACTAATATCTACAATCGTTGTAGGAGCAAGAGGAAAATTTGATGAACGTAAGAGATATTTCAA
>CALGEE010000347.1 GCA_937881525.1 uncultured Sphingomonadales bacterium
GTCTGGACTCCCGGCTGATTGCCTCGGGGCTTAAACATTTGGGTGTGCGCAATGTTATCTGCTTTTCGTATGGACAGAGTGGAAATTTTGAAGCTGCAACCGCGCAGAAGATTGCCGAAAAACTGGGCTACAGCTGGCATTTTGTGCCTATGTCAATTGGCCAACAAAAAAGGTTTTTTGCTTCGGATATTTACCGCGACTATTTAGAATTTTCACATGATTTTGTGGCGACACCATTCCAGCAGGATTTATATCCTTTGCACAAGCTGCTTTCGGCTGGACTGATTGATGGGGATGCTGTGATTGTGAATGGCAATTCCGGGGACTTTATTTCCGGTGCGCATATTCCGAAATTTCTTTGTGATCAAAATGATGAATTCAAGCCCGATATCGACATTTTGACAGATAGTTTTCTTACCAAACATTACAGTCTATGGGAGGGTAAGTTCAGCCAAGAACAACGCAAAGAAATGCAGTCGAAATTGATTGCTGAGCTGCGTGAAGACCATCAGGAAAGCGATGGCGCCATGTTACCCTATGCGCTTTGGGAGAGGTTGGAATTTGTTGATCGACAGTCAAAATATGTTGTTTCTGGGCAACGAATTTACGATTTTCTAAATCTCGACTGGCAACTGCCACTCTGGTCTGATGGCTATCTTGATTTTTGGGCAAGTGTTCCGCTAAGACTCAAGGCTGATCAACGCCTTTATAAAGATATGTTGCAAACGGAAAATTGGGGTGATGTTTGGCATGATATTCCTGCCAACAATAAAACAATTCGCCCCAGTTGGATTATCCCTTTACGGTTAGCCGCAAAAGCTGCCTGCGCGCCTTTTGGACGCAAGACGTGGCATCGCTTTGAAAAGCGATTTTTTGCCTATTGGATGGATTGGGGTGGTAACTATGCGATAACGCCCTTTAGGTTTCTTGTGTTTCGTAAGGAAATAGCACGTAACTCAGTTGCCTTGCATAGTGAGGCCTACCTTTCTTTTATCCATAAACGCTACAAGTCAGAGAGGTAGATCAGGATGCTGATCTTACATATTGATATTGAGGGTGGCTTTGGTGGTTCGTCTCGTAGCTTGGCAAAGCTTGTTGGTGGCCTGCAAAATATTTTGCCGAATTACAATAGTGTTGTTCTTTGCAAAGCGAACGGGCCGATTGAAATCCTGTATGAGAACATGGGCGTTCAATGCGAAGTGTTTCCGCACATGTTCAGCCGTATTCCGTTGCCTAAATATAATTTTAGAAATTTGCTCACCGCAATCCCGCAGCTTTTTTCAATCATCCGGTTACATAAGAAAATTGTCTCCATTAATCCGGATGTCGTGCATTTCAACTACGCAGGTCTTTTGTTTAACGGCTTGCTTCTGAAACTATCTGGATACAAAGGCATTATAATCATCCATTCCCGCGTTGTGTGGCCAGATAATTTTTTTGGCAATGTTTTTAATTATTTACTAAGATATGCAACGGATAAAGTTGTTGCGATTGCTGAACCGGTTAGGCAATCGCATGTGCATAATGGTTTGCCAGATAATAAAGTCGCTATTATTCACAACCCGTCGAATGTGGCCGCAGCGCATTCGGTCAATCATGACTGGCAGAAACCTTGCACCATTTCCTATTTTGGCACTATTGGAAATTTAAAAGGGCCGCATCGGTTAATCGAACTGGCGGACAAGTTACAAGAGCTTGAATTCCCATATGTGATTAATGTCTTTGGTGCTGCACCGCGACGTAAATCTTTAACTAAAAAATTGGATGATGAGCTAAATAGCATAATCGAGCGCCAAAATTCTTCAGATGAATTGTACCGCTTTATCTATCATGGTCATGTTAATGACCCCGAAGAACAGATTGCGAAATCAGATTTTATAGTCCGCCCATCTTTGTCCAATGATCCATGGGGGCGGGATGTGATAGAGACCATGGCTTTGGGGCGGGTGATTGTTGCAACGGGAGAATTTGACGGTTTTGTGAAGAACAAGCAGAATGGATTCCTTGTTGGCGAGTGGGATGTTGATACGGTTGCCAAGGTAATCATTGATACATGGAAAAATCCTGAAAATTACGCTCATATATGCAAGAATGCGTTTGATTTTGCTGTTGTTGAGTTTCATCCCTTAACGGCAGCTAAAAAGTTTGTGGCTATCTTGGGTGCTTTAGGGGTTAAGTGAATGTCGAGGCACGATAATGTTTCTTCTTATAAAAGCGGTTTGGTTTGATCGGCTTCGAGGCGCATAGTTTTAT
>CALGEE010000348.1 GCA_937881525.1 uncultured Sphingomonadales bacterium
CGATAAGCTTGAGCATCGGTATCGCGAATTGGCATTCCTGAACTCAGGCGTCCGCATATTGCTGCGCGACAACCGGCATTCCGATGTCAAAGAACATGATTTGTATTATGTCGGTGGTATCGGCGCGTTCGTTCAATATCTTGATCGCAACAAGGTGGCTTTGCTGTCAGAGCCTATTACGATCAGGTCGCAGCGCGATGGCATCGCCATCGATGTCGCGCTCGAATGGAACGACAGCTATTACGAAAACGTGTTGTGCTTCACAAACAACATACCGCAGCGCGACGGCGGCACCCATTTGGCGGCATTTCGCTCCGCACTGACCCGCACCCTCAACAATTATGCCGAAAAATCAGGCGTGTTGAAAAAAGAAAAGGTCACTTTGACCGGTGACGACATGCGCGAAGGCCTCACCGCCATCGTGTCGGTCAAGCTACCTGATCCGAAATTCTCGTCACAAACCAAAGACAAGTTGGTCTCATCCGAAGTGCGCCAGCCGCTGGAAAGCTTGATGGCTGACCGGATGAGCGAGTGGCTTGAGGAAAATCCTGGCCATGCGCGCACCGTCATCCAAAAGGTGATTGATGCCGCCGCCGCGCGCGAAGCCGCCCGCAAGGCACGTGAAGCCAGTCGCAAATCGGTAATGAGCGTTGCGTCCCTGCCCGGCAAACTTGCCGACTGCCAAGAAAAAGATCCGGCCAAGTCCGAACTGTTTCTAGTCGAGGGTGACTCTGCAGGTGGATCCGCCAAGCAAGGCCGCGACCGCCATTATCAGGCCATTTTGCCGCTTAAGGGTAAAATCTTGAACGTCGAACGCGCGCGCTTTGATCGAATGCTTTCATCGAAGGAAGTAGGCACGCTCATTCAAGCCATGGGCACCGGCATTGGCCGTGAAGATTTCAACATCGAGAAGCTGCGTTACCACAAGATTGTGATTATGACCGACGCCGACGTCGACGGTTCGCACATCCGTACCTTATTGCTGACTTTTTTCTATCGGCAGATGCCCGAGATTATCGAAAACGGACATCTCTTCATTGCGCAGCCACCATTGTACAAAGTGGCAAAGGGCCGCAGTGAAATATATGTGAAGGACGACAAGGCACTAGACGACCATTTGGCAGAGCTTGGCCTTGGCGGTGTTGTTTTGGAAGGCGCTGGTGGCCAGCGTGCCGGAGCCGATCTGGGCGCACTGGTTGACCACGCGCGGCGTATGCGCAGCCTTATGGCCTTTGTACCACGTCGGTATGACCCGACAATTGTCGAGGCTATGGCGCTGACGGGCGCACTTGATCCAGAGGCCACAGACAGGACTGCTGCTGTCGCCAAAGCGGCTGCATGGATGGCAGCACAAGATGTCGAAGGCAAATGGTCCGGTCGCGTGTCCGAAGACGGTGGCTATCATTTTGAACGCCTCTGGCGCGGCGTCACCGATCATCATATCATCGAAGCCGCATTCCTAATGTCAGCGGAAGCGCGCAAATTGCACAAGCTGGCGAGCGAAGAGACCGCAAGCTATGAAACGCCAGCGCGGCTCGTTAAAGTCTCCGCTGCTGCGGCCGAGGCGATCGACGAGGTCGAGAGCGATGAAGATGCCGGTGACGCCGTTGGCGATCAAGCCAAGCGCGCAACGACGGCGGTTAGCATCGGCAACAAGGGTGCGATTACCCGCCCTTCCGAACTGCTTGATGCTATTTTGGTGGCAGGCCGCAAGGGACTGTCGATTTCCCGGTACAAAGGTCTTGGCGAAATGAACGCGGAACAATTGTGGGAAACCACACTTGATCCCGATCACCGCTCGCTATTACGCGTTGAGATTGACCAAGCCGATCTTGCCGACGATATTTTTACCAAATTGATGGGTGAGGTTGTGGAGCCGCGGCGCGATTTCATTGTCGAAAACGCCCTGAATGTCGCCAATCTAGATGTTTAAGCGACGGTATTTCGGACGGTATCTGCCTTAAGATTTCGGACAGCCGTAAAGATTGGGTAACACGTCGCTTGACCATTGGATAGGTGTAACAGACAGAAGATGCAGTGTTCCTCGGGGGGGATATATGGGCAATCGTAGTTTTTTCATGATGGCTTTGTTAGCTCTGCCAGTATTGGC
>CALGEE010000349.1 GCA_937881525.1 uncultured Sphingomonadales bacterium
ACAGAGGGCAGCTTTGCGGTCCGAGGCGACGTTGGTAATTCCCACGCTAAGGTCGGCTTTTGGCCGAGACTGCTTGGAAACCGCTCTTTGTGGTAGACTTCGGCAGGTCAGGCGGAGGCGGACATGGCAGGTTTCATCGAGGGCATTGATCGCGGCCAGTCGGTGCTTTTTCCTGATCGGCTGGCCGACTGGATCAGTGAGGATAGCCTAGTCCGGGTTGTCGATTTCTTTGTCGAAGATCTGGATCTGCAGCCGAAGACTGAAGCGTAAGAGCCAAATCAAGCACCCTTACAATGATCGTTTTTCGGGGTAGTCTAGTTCAAGACGGCCTCGAGCTTATTCGACTTTATTTGGCCGCAATAAGCCCAAAAAGATCTCATCAAAGCCATAGTTTCGTGGGGTGTGACTGGTACTTAGCTCTGAAATTTTCTGTGTTTGAAATTTCCTGTTAACGCGCGTAAATTTTTAACCGACGGTGTCGAATCTTTGACGCAGAGATGCCTTAAAAGACAGGAAGTGACGATGACAGTAGCGAAAATCAAAAACATGGAAGATTTCGCTGCAGTAAGTGGGATTTCACGCCCGACACTTTCCAAATATTTCAATGACCCAAACAGCGTGCGCGCGACAACAAAGCTACGTATTGAAGCCGCTTTGAAGCAGCACGACTATCGCCCGAATGTCTATGCGATCAATCAAAACCGCCGCCAAACGCGCACGATTGGCTTGGTCGTTCCGAACCTGACCGATCCGTTCTTTGCTGGTATCGCCCGCACGCTTGAAGGCTTGATCCTCAAGGCTGGTTTCACCCCTGTCTTGCTCAGCTCGCATGACGGCCCTGATCAGGAATTGGACAATCTCGAAAGTCTGCGCGCGATCAAACCTGCCGGTGTCTTGTTGGCGCCCTTGGGCCGTGCTTCGGATTTGGCAGGTGTTGCCGCATTTGCGCAGGACTGCCCCACGGTTCTGTTTGACTCCAATCTTGACGGCATCGGAGAGGCATTTTTCGGGTCCGACAACCGTCAAAGCGTTGGCCTGATCGTCGACTACCTGTGCCGCAGTGGCGAGCCACCTGTGTTTTTTGAGATGAAAACGCCCATCAATCCCAACGCCTATAAACGCCGCTCAGCCTATATCGCGGCAATGGAACAGCTTGGGCATGACCCACAGCTTGTTCAGGTTGAAGGCGACGGCTGGGGGTTTGAAGAAATCGGGTTTCGCGGCGGCTCAAAGGCGCTGACAGACAGGCAGTTCAAGACCAATACGGTGCTTTGTTCGAACGACCGGCTTGCCATCGGTTTGTTATCCGCAGCCTTTGAAAAAGGGCTGCGGGTTGGCCGAGGCGCCGGCAGCGCATTGCGCATTGCCGGTCATGACGATCACCCGTTTTCGAAATTCACCTGCCCAAGCCTCACTACGATTTCCCAAGACTACGATTCGATATCGACACGCAGTGTCGAGACGGTTTTGGCCTTGATCGAACAGGGCGAGCGCGCGCAAAGCCGTGAGGCCGCGCTATTTTCTGGTACGCTTGTCTTGCGAGGCTCCGCTTAAGTTATTGTCATGATTGTATTAATATAATATTTTACGCGCGTAAATTCTTTATTGACGGCGCGTATGTTTCTCGACTAGCTTCTCTCTATCATCCAACCTTGGGAGGACTTCGGGATGTCTATGAAGAACGCATTATACGGCGCGACAGCGCTGACACTTGTGACAGCGGGCGGCGCGTTTGCCGATGCGCATGCAACAGAGCTAACAATCGCAATTGTGAACAACGGCCACATGATTAACATGCAAACCGTTGCAGAAGCTTACACAGAAGCCACCGGCGTCACCCTGAATTGGGTTTCACTGGAGGAAGGCGTTCTGCGCGAGCAGGTCACCTCTGACACAGCAACCGGTGGTGGTCAGTACGACATCATCAACATCGGCATGCAAGAAGCCCCCATCTGGGGCGCAGCAGGCTGGATCGAGCCACTTGAGTTTGGCGCAGATTATGACGTTGACGACATGCTGCCAGCAATGCGCAACGGTCTGTCCGCGGACGGCGTTCTGTATGCTGCACCATTCTATGGTGAATCTTCCATGGTGATGTATCGCAAAGACCTGGCCGATGCCGCTGGCGTTTCCATCGTTGACAATGACAGCTGGGACAACGTGAAAGCAGCAGCAGCTGCAATGCACGACCCAGACAACGGCGTTTACGGTGCATGTCTTCGTGGCAAGCCGGGTTGGGGCGACAACATGGCGTTCGTCACGACTGTTGTGAACTCGTTTGGCGGTGCATGGTTTGATGCAGACATGAAGCCAACCTTGGATACCGACGAGTGGAAAGCTGCGATCGAATTTTACGTTGATATGCTGGGTTCATACGGGCCTCCGGGTTCCGAAGGCAACTCGTTCAACGAGATCCTCGCTTTGTATAACGAAGGCAAATGTGGCATGTGGATTGATGCTACAATCGCGGCTTCTTTCCTCGAAGTCGACGGTGTCGCATATGCACAATCGCCAAACGCTGGTAACCCGGTTGGCGCGAACTGGTTGTGGGCTTGGGCGATGGCTGTGCCAACAGGCACGGACAAGACAGATGAAGCAAAAGCATTCATCGAATGGGCCACATCCAAAGCCTATATAGAAGCTGTCGGCAACCACCCAGACTTTGGTTGGGGTTCCGTTCCAACAGGGACACGTACATCCACATATGCGATCCCCGAGTTCCAAGCTGCGGCAGCATTTGCAGACGCCGAATTGGCAGCGATCAACTCCGCGGCACCAGAAGCAACAGACATCAAGCCATATGTTGGCGTGCAGTTTGCCGCGATCCCTGAGTTTCCCGAAGTGGGTTCAGCAGTTGCACAAGAAATCGCAGCCGCCCTGTCAGGTGCAAAAACTGTAGACGAGGCACTTGCAGCGTCCCAATCTGCGGCTGACGCCATCATGCAAGAAGCTGGGTATTACTAAGCCCTTCCTCCGGTTCAGGCCCGCGTCATTTCGCGGGCCTGATACCCTCGATTTTATCGAGGTAAAATCGCATTGCCTGTGCAATGCTACCCCCGATCACAATCCGTCCAGTCATGCCAAACGATACATAATTTCGCAGCTTCGCGTCATCTAGAGAGAATTGAGCCGTGGCCAACCGCACCATTCCCCGCATGCTCCAGACCCCAGCCGTCGTGTTATTGTTGTTCTGGATGCTTGTTCCGTTGAGCATGACCCTGTTCTTTTCGTTTATCCGCTATGTGCTTGCGAGTACGAATCGCCCTGAGTGGACCTCGCCGTCGATCAGTAACTGGCGTGGATTTGGCAATTACCAATATGTCTGGAACCAAGATTCGTTTTGGCTGGCAATCCAGAATTCCCTACTGATCGTTTGCTCGATCCTGTTTTTGACTGTGATCCTTGGGGTGGCGATTGCCATCTTGATCAACCGCACATTTCCGGGGCGCGGGATTGTCCGTGTCCTGTTGATATCGCCCTTCTTTGTGATGCCTGCGGTAAATGCCGTTTTATGGATCAATATGTTGCTCGACCCTGTTTTGGGGTTGCAGGGGGCTGCCGTTGCGGGTGCAAATGATCTTGTCGCACTCCTGCGCGATGCGCCTGTGGTCGGCAGTTTCTTTTCGCTCTGGCCGCAATTCGAGCCTATTTCATTCCGTGCGACGCAAACCTCTGCCTATGCGGTGATCATGATGGTCACATGGCAATGGACGCCGTTTGCGGTGCTGATTTTGATGACATCCCTACAATCCGAGGACCAGCAACAAAAAGAGGCTGCCATTTTAGATGGGGCCAGCCGTTGGTCACAATTCCGGTTTCTGACCCTGCCGCATTTAGCTCGCCCGATTGCGATTGTGGTGATGATCCAGGCGATTTTCCATCTGTCGCTTTATGCAGAAATCGAGATCGTCAGCCGCGGCAACGGGAACAAAAACCTGCCCTATTACATTGGTGAGTTGGTCAACAACAACATTGGTGCCGCCTCTGCAACGGGCATCTTTGCCGTCATTCTTGCGAATATTGTTGCCATCTTCCTGCTTCGGATGCTTGGCAAGACCTTGATGGAATAAGGACAAAACCAATGGCCATCGTCGCACAACATACAAAGTTTTCCAAAGTCGCCTGGCCTGTTTTGGCTTGGGCTGTGGGGTTGCTGTTTTTCTTCCCGATTTTCTTTATGGTGATGACCAGCTTCAAGACGGATGCGGATGCGGTCAAACCCGAATTCCTGTTCCGCTTTACGCCGACCTTGGAAAACTACACCAATATGACGAATAATTATGACTATTGGCGCTTTGCGACCAATTCAGTCATCACCTCGGTTACGGCGACCTTGTTCACGCTGTTCGTGGCCGTGCCTTGCGCCTATGCAATGGCCTTTAACCCGTCACGCGGCACCAAGGATATCTTGATGTGGATGCTGTCTACCAAGATGCTGCCTGCGGCTGCGGTCCTTTACCCGATGATCTTTATGGCCAAATCGCTGGGCATCTATGACACAAAATTTCTGATCGTCATGGTGCTCAGTCTGATTAACCTGCCCATCGCGGTCTGGATGCTGTTCACATACTTCAAGGACATCCCCAAGGATATCATCGAAGCAGGCCAGATGGACGGGCTGAACACCTGGGGTGAGGTGCGCGAAATACTGATCCCGCTGGCGTGGGGCGGCATCGCATCAACCGCTTTGCTGGTGTTTATCTTCTGCTGGAACGAGGCCTACTGGACCGTGCGCCTGACCACGATTGACGCGGCCACATTGTCTAAGCTCATTGAAGGCAACCGCGCGCCAGAGGGGCTATTTTTCGGCCGCCTGTCCGCTGTCTCCACCGCCGCTGTCGGCCCGATCGTGGTGCTGGGCTGGTTCTGCCAAAAACAACTTGTCCAAGGCTTGACCTTTGGCGCTGTGAAATAGGAAATCCGATGGGACGTATTGTACTTCAAAAAGTCAGCAAGAAATTTGGCGAAATAGAAGTCATTCCGCCGCTAGACCTGACGATTGAAGATGGCGAATTTGCTGTCTTCGTTGGCCCTTCGGGCTGTGGGAAATCCACATTGCTACGCTTGATTGCAGGGCTCGAGGATAACACATCGGGCGACATCATCATTGATGGCAACACCGTCACCCAAGTACCCCCGTCCAAACGGGGGCTTGCTATGGTGTTTCAGTCTTATGCGCTTTACCCGCATATGACCGTACGCAAAAATATCGGCTTTCCGCTGCGGATGGAAAAGATGGATCAGGCCGAAATTGACGCCAAGGTGAATACTGCGGCGACATCGCTGAACCTCACAGATTATCTGGACCGCAAACCCGGGCAGCTTTCGGGGGGACAACGACAGCGTGTCGCGATTGGCCGTGCGATTGTGCGCGAACCTTTGGCATTCCTGTTCGATGAACCGCTGTCGAACCTTGATGCGGCCTTACGTGTGGGCATGCGGATGGAAATCCTTGAACTGCACAACAAACTCAAGACCACCATGATCTATGTGACCCACGACCAGGTTGAAGCCATGACCATGGCCGATAAAATCGTCGTGCTGCAGGCCGGTGTGATCGAACAGGTCGGCTCTCCCCTCGAACTGTACCGCGCGCCGCGTAACCTGTTTGTCGCGGGTTTTATCGGATCGCCCAAAATGAACCTGATCACCGGACCACTCGCCGCCAAATATGGCGCCACGACAATCGGGATCCGTCCCGAACATATCGATGTCGTGGCATCAGGCGGAACATGGGAGGGCACAGTCAGCGTTTCTGAGCATCTGGGGTCTGACACGTTTTTGCACGTGAAGGTCGCAGGGTTTGAACAGGTGCTAACTGTGCGCTCTATCGGGGACATTGCCGTCAAACATGGGGACAAAGTATCGCTGTCACCGCGCCTGGGTGAATTGCACAAATTTGGCGCAGACGGATTGCGGATAGGATGACACGTCTACTGGGAAAAACAGCCCTGATCACAGGGGGCGCACGCGGGATTGGCCGCGCATTTGCACAAGCCTATCTGCAAAACGGTGCTCGTGTCGCAATTGCCGATATTGACCGAGACCTTTGCCAAGCAACGGCGACAGCATTAGGTGATCAGGTCCTCGCTGTGCATATGGACGTGTCCGATCCAGCCAGCATCACACAGGCTGTCGATCAAACCATCGCGGCCTTTGGGCAGATCGATATTTTGATCAACAATGCAGCTGTGTTTTCTGCCGCCCCTATCGTCGAGATATCTCCCGAGGATTATGCCCGTGTGTTCGACATCAATGTCAAAGGCACGCTGTTCACCCTTCAGGCGGTCGCGCGGCATATGATCGACGCAGGGATCAAAGGCAAAATCATCAATATGGCCTCGCAAGCGGGCCGTCGCGGCGAACCCTTGGTCGCGGTTTATTGTGCATCCAAGGCCGCGGTGATCAGCCTGACGCAAAGTGCAGGATTGAACCTGATCAGACATGGAATAAACGTGAATGCCATCGCACCCGGGGTCGTGGACGGCGCACATTGGGACGGGGTGGATGCGTTTTTCGCAAAATACGAAAACAAACCTGCTGGGCAGAAAAAGGCTGAGGTCGGTGCCGCCGTCCCTTATGGCCGCATGGCGACCCCCGCTGATTTGACAGGCATGGCGTTGTTTTTGGCAACCAGTGATGCCGATTACATTGTGGCCCAAACCTATAACGTCGACGGTGGGAATTGGATGAGCTGATGAAAGATCACATGCATAAAAACAGCCCGATGAAACTTAACGCTGCCAATCTCGACGCATTTCCCGAAACGATTTTGCGCCCGCGCTATGACAGGGCGGACCTGCGTGCGGGGATCGTACATATCGGGGTGGGTAATTTTCATCGCGGGCATCAGGCATGGTATCTGCACCGCCTGATGCAACAAGGGCTAGCGCATGACTGGGCCATTATTGGTGCAGGCGTGCGCGCCACAGATGCGACCATGCGGGATAAATTATTGGCGCAGGATTGCTTGACCACTTTGATTGAATTGTCGGCCAATAGCTCGGGCGCAGAGATCATCGGATCGATGATCGATTTCTTGCCCGTCGAAGATGACAATGCCGCGCTGATCGCGCAATTGGCGCAAGCTGATATCCGGATCGTGTCATTGACCGTGACCGAAGGGGGGTATTTCATCCACCCAGCGACCAAAGGGTTTGACGCGACCCACCCTGACATCATGCATGACGCCGCCAACCCAACCACGCCGCGCACTGCATTTGGCGCCATCGTCGCGGCCTTGAAGCTGCGCAAAGAAATGGGCCTTAGAGCCTTTACCGCGCTGAGTTGCGACAACCTTGTGACCAATGGCGATATCCTGCGCCAGACAGTCGTCTCATTGGCCTACCTGTCCGATCCGGCATTGGCAGATTGGATCGACAACACCTGCAGTTTCCCGAATTCGATGGTCGATTGCATCGTGCCTGCGACGGGCCAGAATGAACTGGCGTTGGCCAAAGGTTTTGGTGTTGATGACGCAGCCCCCGTCACCCACGAGGATTTTCGCCAATGGGTGATCGAGGATCATTTTTGCGCAGGCCGCCCCGATTGGGACAAGGTCGGCGCACAATTCACCAATGATGTGCATGCCTTTGAGGCGATGAAAATTCGCATTCTCAACGGTGGCCATCAGGTTATTTCGGTGCCCGCCCAGGTGCTTGGCATCGACACGATTTCGGGCTGCATGGAGCACAATCTGCTGGGCCCGCTGTTTTTAAAAATCGCCCACGAGGAAATAGCGCCCCATGTGGATGCGGTGCCCGATATGACACCTTCGGCCTATGTGAAGCTGATCCAGCGCCGCTGTGCGAACCCCATGATTGTCGACACCACGCGGCGTGTCGCCTTTGACGGATCATCACGTCACCCGGGGTTTGTTCTGCCATCTATACGTGATGGTTTGGCGGCTGGTACGTCAATTGATGGGCTTGCCTTGATCGAAGCCGCTTGGGCGCGGATGTGCGCCGGAACACGCGAAGATGGAGCCGTAATTGCGCCAAATGATCCTTTCTGGGCTGATCTCAATGTGATCGCTTTGCGCGCAAAGGATAACCCTGCTGCATGGCTGTCGATGACACATATTTATGGTGATTTGGCGGAAAACGCGCGCTTTGTGGCAGCCTTCAAGACCGCATTACGCAGGATTTGGGCCGATGGCATGTCTGCTGCGATCCAAAACCATTTGAACCGGTAAATCTGTACCACAGCGAAAAATCCGACCAAGACATTGCAAAATCACCCTCGGCATCTTGGGGTTTCGCGTTGCTTTGCGCAGGCGCAGCGAAAGTCTGCTTCCCACCTTTACAGTCATCTGTGCTGTTTGCAGCATCGGTCAATTTGAGTTCATATCGGTCGTTCGCTGCACTGTCCGCCAAGGTCTACTTTGACTCAGAACTCATGACGTGTGAGTTCTAAAATCGGGACCGCTTTCTGGACCACTTCCAGTCCAAGGGTAGTCGCTACGCCTCTGTGTTTGCACGACAATTAGAGATGGAGCACGCCCTCTCCTGGGCACCAGCAATCCCCCCATATCTTCAAGAAAACCAATAATAACTGGGCCGCCTGTGTTTTTCCGGACCGCTTTTGGGACCACTCACATCGATTTCAGGCTTTGATTTGTCAGGTCTGGCAGGACGATTTGGGTCGCGCCGCGCGATCCTGCGGCTGAGATTACTCAGCATGGGCCAGAAGATGCCCCTGAAACTGCGCCGTTTCGGCGTATTCATCAATTCGACTGGAAAGAACGCCCGCGCGAAAACACGCGCGTGTGTGCTGTCTGCGGCAATGTCCTGTCAGATGCGATATCCACCAGATTGGGCGGCTCTGGCAGCATCACCATGTGTTCCTGCACCTTCAAGTGTAAACTTTAGCCAGTCACATCTCTCACTCTGATTGGCGTGCAGGGTGTCGTCGTTTCGACAACGGCACAGATTTTATCGCATGCACAAAAGTATCATAACCAAGATCTTGTCACCATTTTGTGCACATCAGCGAAATCTGTGAGTGCATCAAAAGATCAATCTTTATA
>CALGEE010000350.1 GCA_937881525.1 uncultured Sphingomonadales bacterium
ATTGGGATGCAGCCAAAAGGTCACTTTTATATGCAGAAAGCGTATTGCTTGCCAAGCCCTGCTCGGCTGCTAGCATTTCCAGAAACCGGGTAATCAGATCACGATCGGACGCGCTCATATATGGCCGGTATGTGCCGTGGACCGAAGATCAGCCAAAAGTAACTGCTTCCGCTGCAATCATCCGTGCCTCGGGTTCCAGCCCCACCTGACGCAACGCCCGCACAATATGATATAGATGGAAAGCAGGAATTGATGACCAAGACGCAGCCTGCATTCCAGCTATGGCCATCAACGCTACTGTTCCCTTTTCGCCGCGCTGGGCCGCTGCAGTGATGGCTTTCGACCATTCTGTCTGCCGCGATATGTTCACCTTGAGGTCGCCGCCAAATTCGGTCCGCGCATCGGCATCAATTCGGCCAAGGCCAGAAAGTCCCGCTAAAAGCAGGGCAGATTTATGGCCCTCGACGCTTTCGTCCTTGCTGTAGAATGCGTCGAGATTGCCATAATCCACTGGCGCAACCCGCCCAGGCGCGCCCAAAGTGATAAGTGCCCAACCGAGCGATCCGTCCGGTACGACGCTTACCCAGCGCGCGGCGGACCGATCAAGTCCAGCAGTGAGCATGGACGCAACCAAGCCATCAGCCTCTGCCTTATGGTCTGCATCAGGCGCAATCAGCGCCGCAGCCCGCGCGGTCATAACGAGCGCAGCGTGATAATCAGCGCCAGCGGCGGCAGCCGACCATAAGGATGTCATAGCCGCAACCTTTGCGTCCGCGCCGGAGGCCGTGTACGCATTGCCCAAGTTTTCTGCCTTTGTCCGTTCAGCATCAGGCGCGTCGGAATCTTCAAACACTTGCGCATAAAGATCAACCATATCGCGGTTCGACAATATACCTAAAGCAGCAGCACCAGAGGCATATTTGACCCGGATCGACGGTGTGAACATCGGCAATTGTGCGCGCCATCCGTCAACCTGCCGGCCGATTTTGCTAAAAAGCCTCTCGGGCGGTTCCAAACCGACAGCAGCGGACAGACCAAAGCGCCATGGGTTCATGCCCTCGACATTGTCCCATTCAATCTTGACCGACCGTCGCCCGTTAATGCCCGCGCCAACGACTTTTTCCGCCAAAAGATAGTCAACGCCACGGACCCAGCCCTGATAACGGCCCTGATTGATAAAGGCGGTCGCACTACCTTGTTCACCCGCTAATGACGCGCAGATGGCTCGCGACATTTTCCAGTTGCCATTATTGACCAAGCGCACGCCACTTTCGCTGAGCGGGCAGAGGCCTGCCACGTCGCCATTGGCAAGATAGGCTTGCATGGCAACTTCATGCAGCCGCTTTGTATAATTTCCACCATCAACTTGCTGAACGAGGTTACGCGCAACGACAGAGTCCCCCATCCGCAAAAGCAACCAAGCACGCTCGGCTGTCCAGTCGGCGCCGCTTACCCCATCTGGCGTATTGGTTCGGCTCGCAAGCAACCGCCGCGCCATAATCGTACCCCAACGCGAGGCAATCGGACCAGACGTCCGTTCGACAACTTGCATCAGAAACGGCCCGCTCAGCGACCCGAAAGAGTCCGCGGGAAAGCCGCCAGATGCTTGGGAAATTATTCCAATATTGCTTAAAGACCGGCGCGCAGAAGGTGGGACATCATATCGGACGATCTGTACTGGCGTTTCTTCGTCTGTCTCCGCATCAGCCTCAACAGTAGGGTCGCCCACCGTTGCCGCTGCGCTTGGTGCAGCTGTCCCAGGCGCCGCTGGCCTCGGTCGGCGGGCAGACGCGGGCGGCGGCGGTGCAGGGTCGCCAAATCCCTCAGGCAGCAAAGATTCAGGACCTTGCTGCCCTAAAGCTGGCAAGGAAATGACCAGAAGAAGAGCACTCGCAACCAAAAGGCTGCTTTTTGATATCTTGTCAGTCAATGATGCGAACCTGATTCCATAGTTGCGAAGTGCAATGTTATTAGTTCCAATAGCATTGGCTGCGCAGGCCGCAACCATGCGGTGAGAATAGCAAGCCAAGGCCCCTAGCGGCAACAGTTACTATGCACCAAAATCCAATGTCGCGCCACGCCGAGGACGAAGCCAAATTAAGACTATGTTTTTGCTATATAAATTAACAAAATGCCAAATTGCTTTCGGCTTAAGCCAAGCCACTATATAGGTCGTCGGGTCATGGCGTTACATAACGAACCGCAAACCCAGAAAGGCAATATACGCGCCGCGTTCATTATCGACCGGCCAATCGTGCTTGTCGGCATGATGGGTGTTGGCAAAACCAGCATAGGCAAGAGACTTGCTGCACGCCTTGGCACAGACTTTGTCGATGCGGATGACGAAATTGAAAAGGCCGCGGGCCTGTCTATCGCCGAGATATTCGAAAAATATGGTGAGGATTATTTCCGCGATGGCGAGCGCCGAGTAATTGCGCGGCTGATCGAGGAGAGCCCCAAAGTCATTGCCACCGGCGGTGGCGCATTCGTCAACGACTTTACCCGCGCATTGATATTGGAGCGCGCAACATCAATCTGGCTTGATGCCGATATCCAGATATTGGCCGAGCGTGTATCGCGGAGAAGCAATCGCCCGCTTTTAAAAGGCAAGGACCCCGTCACGGTCCTTACGGAACTTGGCAAAGTTCGAAACCCGCTTTATGCGTCGGCGAACTTCCACATTCGCAGCGATACATCACCGCATGCGCGGACGGTTGAGAATATTCTAAAGGCGCTTGCTGCATGACCGTAATTTCCGTCGACCTCTCCAACGCACCTTATGACATCCATGTGCGTGCGGGTTTGCTGGCGGATGCAGGGACGCATTTGATGCCCTTTGCCCGCGACAATTGCTTGCTCATAGTGACTGATGAAAATGTCGCGCAGGCCGTTTTGCCGATGTTGCACGCCGCACTGACGGCGGTGGGAATTGATACGGCTGTTTTCAAACTTCCGGCAGGCGAAGCTGGTAAAAGCTGGGAGCAGTTGGAGCGCCTGACCGATTGGCTGCTTGAACAGCATGTGGAACGCAGCGACCATATTGTCGCATTTGGTGGCGGCGTGGTCGGCGACATCACGGGTTTTGCCGCACATATCGTCAAACGCGGCTGCGCTTTTGTCCAGATCCCAACAACTTTGCTTGCGCAGGTCGACAGCAGCGTCGGCGGCAAAACCGCGATTAACAGCGCAGCAGGCAAAAACATGGTCGGTGCGTTTCATCAGCCCGCCTTGGTGCTCATTGATCCAGACCTGTTATCAACTTTGCCCACGCGCCAGCTCGCCGCCGGTTTTGCCGAGGTGGTGAAATATGGCTTAATTGATGACCTAGAGTTTTTCGAGTACTGCGATGCATATCTCGAACGCTTTTTTGCAGGCGATGCCGATGTGCGTGCGCAGGCCATCATTCGGTCGGTGCAGTCCAAGGCGCGGATCGTTGCTGCGGACGAGACCGAACGGACGGGCACGCGTGCCTTGCTCAATCTGGGGCACACTTTCGGCCATGCGCTGGAAGCTGACACAGGCTTTTCAGATAGACTGTTCCATGGCGAAGCGGTCGCGGCCGGCATGGCATTGGCGTTTCGCTACTCGGTCCGGCTGGGCCTTTGCCCCGCAGAGGATGCACAGCGTGCCACAGGGCTTCTAAAACGGGCGGGCTTGCCTACCAGCCTATCGGAGGCTGGCGTGACCGCTAATAGCGCCGCTCTGGTCGACTATATGCGGCATGACAAGAAAATGAATGGGGGAACCCTGCCCTTCTTGCTCGCACGCGGGATCGGCAAGACGTTCCTGTCCAAAGATGTCCATTTGGAAGATGTTGCCGCGTTCCTCGACAGCGAAGCTTAATCCTGCGTAATTAGGAAATCGTCGGAATCATCGCTACCAAAGCTGTGACGAGTTCCGGCATGCATATCACCACTATTAAATTGCGCCTTGAGCCGGCTTCGGTCACGGCGTCGGAACTCCGCGATGATATGCAGGATAACCTCGCGATCAGTGCCAAAATATTTGAGCGCATCGGCAGACATGCGGATTGAGGATTCAAACACCTCGCGCATGATGCTGATGCCATCATCTTCCATAAGTTTGAGCGCTTGCTCCCTGTCGAATGCACGCACGAACAACTTTGTCCGAGGGAATGTCTCGCGCACGGGTATCAGCGATTCTGCGGTCACATAACGATCATCAATGCAGAAGAATATCGCCTGCGCGTCTTCTCCCCCCGCACGCTTAAGCAAGTCAACGCGCGTGCCATCGCCATAAAAAACCTTGAAACCAAAGTCGTTGCTGAGGTCAATGGTCTGCGGGTTGATGTCAATCAACGTAACAGAGCGTCCCGCCGCCTGCATAATTTGCGATACTTGCAGTCCAAAACGGCCATGGCCGACAATGATTACATTGGCTTGCGATGCCAGTTCGGGGTCATCAAGTTGCACATCTTCCTTGCCTGTACGTGCAGCAAGCTTACCTGCAATAATCATCAGGAAAGGTGTCGTTGCCATCGACAGGGTAACGACCGCCCCGAATAGGCTTCCCGCCTCTGGCTCGATCAGCAAGGCCTGCTGCGCTGCTGTGAACAAGACAAAGGGAACTCACCACCTTGGCTCAAAAGCATAGCCATGATGATGGACTGCTTACTCTTCAGGCCAAAAAACCGGCCCAATGCGAAGATGACCGTTATCTTGACGGCGACGAGGGCGAGCGCAAGACTGGCGACAAACAAGGGCTGCGCGAGAATGACGTCGACATCAAGCAACATACCAACGGCGAGGAAGAAAAGCCCCAGCAAGATTGATCGAAACGGATCAATGTCCGCCTCAAGCTCATGCCGGTACGGCGAATCCGCGAGCATCACGCCTGCAACAAACGCACCAAGCGCTGGCGATACGCCGATCGCCTGCATCACCGCAGCGCTGACGCATACCGTGAACAGGCCAGTGACGATAAACAATTCCCGTTCGGAAATCTTGCCGACCAGCCGCAACAATGGCGACAATAAATAACGCCCCGCCAGAACCAGCGCGACGATTGCGAGCACGGCGTGCAGGGCCAAGGTCCAGCCTTCAATGGCACCCTCCAGTGCCGGCGCGCGCGACAAAGCGGCAACGATGGTGAGTATGGGCACAATCGAAATGTCTTGAAACAGCAAAATGGAGAAGCTCTTTTCGCCATAATCGGTCTTCATGCGTCCGCGCGACTGCAGCAACGGCAGCACCTGCGCTGTGGACGACAATGCGAGAGGCAGACCAAGGACCAAGGCCGCTTCCCAGCTAAAGCTTGGCATGGCAAAATGCACAACAGCAAACATACCAAGCCCGCATAAAATGACCTGCAGCGGCCCGAAAAGGAAAATATCACGCCGCAACAGCCACAGCCTGCTTGGGGACAATTCCAGTCCAACCAAGAACAAAAGCAAGACGATTCCAATTTCGGAATACGCCATTATCGTCTCGGGTGCGCCAATAAGGCCTAGCCCATCAGGACCACGCAATCCCCGCGACGAGATAACCAAGCACAGCGCCCAGCCCAAGGCGGCGAAAAAGCAACACGGCAATCAGAGCAGCGCCCAGCAGCACGACCCCGCCCAACATCACATCAGCGACGAGGTTGTGCGGGGCATCCGCCATCAGGTCTGCACATTCCGTGTTTTAGCCGCAGCAAGTATCGCGTCGTAAGGCAGCAATATTGCCGCGTGGCGCGATGGATGATCGCACGCCGCAGCAAGCAGTGCGAGGTCCGGCCAGCGCGTCGGCATGGCGCCGACACGCTTTAGCGCCGACGCGATGCCGTCGCGAAGATCTGCAATCTCGGATATGTCCAAGCCAATCGCATTGTATTGCAAGATAGCGGCCGAGGCCTGACCAAGCGCACAGGCATTCGCGCGCAAAGCAATTTGCGATATGCAACCCGCAGCGTCGGTAATGACATCTGCCTGGATCCTGCTGCCACACAAAGGTGATCGCACTTCCGCTGTGCCTTGCGGATCATCAAGGCGATGATTGGCGACCAAAGCCGTTGCCAACCTTAATATGTCACGGTTGTAGAGCGCCGAATCCATCAGTCGGCCGCCGTGGGAGCGGCTTCACGTGAAGCGCTTTGTTCGCGGACGAATTCCGACATGGCGTCTCCGCTGGCGTTGAGCAGCGGATAGGTCCGCGAAGTGGTCATCCACTCCGGCCTCCCCTCGTCTGCACCGTAAACCATGTCATAGCCCATCACAAACAGCAGGAATATCAACGTTGTCATGATCAGCCCCTTGAGCAGGCCAAATCCGAAGCCAAGCATGCGATCGATAGGACCAAGCAAAGACTTGCGCGACTTCGCCCCAAGCGAACGCGATATCCATTTGCCCAGCGCGTAAATCACAATGACAATCGCCAAAAAGGCCGCCACCGCTGCGCCCGATCCAGAGCTCACGGCCTCAGTCAGAGCGGCCGTCGCGGGGGCGTGAAACAGACGGACAGCAAAGATAATCAACACCCAGGTGATCATCGACAGCGCCTCTTGCACAAAGCCACGCAAGAAACCGAATATAGCCCCGCCGCCGAGCAAAAACAGAACAATAATATCAAGTGCCGTCATCTGTTCCTCTTGCCCATTTCGTTGAAACCCAATGTTTAATGCTTGCGGATCGCTGTGTATTCCGATGCCCGAACAGACAAACGATCATATTGCTTTGCGACGCGCTGACTGCCCCTAGGGATATGATTAGATTTAGGGACGTCCCAGCATATGGTCAACGAGATTGGCAAGCGTTCGGAACTCTTGCGTCGAAATACCCGCCTGACCTTTTACCGACGGCGGGACTAAAGCGCGGCTAAAGCCAAGCTTAGCAGATTCCTTTAAGCGCAAGGCGCCATGCGCCACGGGACGAATTTCCCCGGACAAAGCAACTTCGCCGAACAAAACCGCGTCGGACGGCAGTGGCCGTTCGGCCAAGGCAGAGACCAATGCCGCGGCCACCGCAAGATCGGCGGCTGGGTCGGAAACGCGATAGCCGCCCGCAATGTTGAGATACACCTCGGCCGTTGAAAAGCTCAACCCGCAACGCGCCTCAAGCACCGCGAGGATCATCGCAAGCCGGCCACTGTCCCAGCCCACGACAGCGCGGCGGGGCGTCGCGCCGCTGGACAGCCGAACCGTAAGCGCTTGAATTTCGACGAGAATAGGGCGCGTCCCCTCTAATGCGGGAAATACCGTCGCGCCCGTAACCTGCTCGGCCCGGTCGGTCAGGAACAATGCGCTAGGATTGCCTACTTCCGTCAGGCCCTCTTCAACCATCGCAAAGACGCCGATTTCGTCGGTCCCACCAAAGCGATTTTTAGAGGCACGTAAGATACGATATTGATGGCTACGTTCGCCCTCAAACGACAATACTGTGTCGACCATATGTTCCAACACGCGCGGTCCGGCAATCGTGCCGTCCTTTGTAACATGACCAACGAGCATCAACGCCGTGCCGCGTTCTTTGGCAAAGCGAATAAGTTCTTGTGCAGACGCGCGCACTTGGCTGACCGTGCCGGGCGCGCCTTCAATCAGGTCGCTGTGCATGGTCTGAATGGAATCGATGACCAATAATGCCGGCGGAGCGCCCTGTGCCATCGTCGTCAAAATGTCGCGCACCGAGGTTGCGGCCGCAAGCTGCACAGGCGCGTCGCCAAGCCCGAGCCTGCGCGCACGCAAGCGCACTTGATCAACCGCCTCTTCGCCAGAAATATACGCGACGGAAAGCCCACGCCGCGCGAGATTGGCAGCCGCTTGCAACAGCAACGTCGATTTACCAATGCCCGGATCCCCGCCGAGCAAAGTCGCCGAACCCGGCACAAGGCCGCCACCGAGTGCGCGGTCAAATTCAGATATGCCTGTTGATGCCCGATCGGGAAGTTTGATGTCCGAATTCAGCCCGGACAGTTCAACCGCACGCCCGCCCGAGTGCAGATGATGCTTCAGTTCAAAAACAGTAGCGCTGGCCTCTTCAGCCAAAGTGTTCCATTCGCCGCAATCGTCGCATTGCCCCTGCCAGCGGTTGGACTCAGAACCGCATGCCTGACAGATATATTTGCGCTTTGCTTTTGCCATGCCTCTAAATTAGCAGAACATATCAAGAACTCAAGGCATAATAGACAATTATTCAGTGCTTGCGCGTGGTCAGCCGGAATGCCACACCCTTGATATGCGCGAAAAAGAACTCAGACTGGCGCTCATTTGTTATGGCGGGGTCAGCCTTGCCATCTACATGCACGGCGTCACGCGCGAAATCTGGCACATGGTTCGGGCAAGCCGCGCCTTCCATGACGGCGTGCAACCCTCACGCAGCAGCGAAATCGTCTATCGCGATTTGCTTGCCGAAATGTCGCGTGTCAGCGGCGTAAAGTTGCGGGTGTTGACCGACATCATTGCGGGTTCCAGCGCAGGCGGCATCAACGGAATTTTTCTGTCGCAAGCCATTGCCACCGGCCAATCGCTTGAGCCATTGACGGACATGTGGCTCGAAATGGCCGATGTCGATGTGCTGCTTGACCCTGATGCCCGCCCGCTATCGCGCTTCACCAAATTTTGGGCCACGCCAATTGCATGGATGATACTGCGCAGACGGGGCGGTGCGGTTGAACGGACCGTCGCCAAAGAAGCGCAGGAGGAAGTCGCCACAAAGCTGTCGCGCTTTGTCCGCGCGCGCTGGTTTGCGCCACCCTTTGGCGGAAATGTTTTTTCCAAGCTGTTGCTCGACGCGCTGAACGCCATGGCGGCGAGCAAGGCTGGGCCACTGCTTTTGCCCGAAAATCAGCCGCTGGATCTGTTTGTGACGGTAACGGATTTTAACGGCCATGATCAGGTCTTGCGTCTGAACAGTCCGGAAGAAGTGACTGAATCCGAACATCGCATCACTGTGGATTTTTCCACACGCGGGCGAACCGGACTTGCGGAGATCGCCGAGTTGATATTCGCGGCCCGAGCTACCGCGAGCTTTCCAGGCGCCTTTCCGCCTTTTTCCGTGCGCGAACTCGACCGCTTGCTGACGCGCGAGAATGTCACATGG
>CALGEE010000351.1 GCA_937881525.1 uncultured Sphingomonadales bacterium
AGGTTTTGCTGAACGGATAGGAAACGAAATTGGAGTTTTCATCATCCTTTTGGCAATCTCTTCACAATCGAACTGGTGTCCATGCGACCCCCGCCCATATGCTGCACATCGGCATAAAACTGGTCGATGATTGCAGTGATCGGTAAAGTTGCGCCCACCGCGCGCGCTTCTTCAAATGCCAGCCCAAGGTCCTTGCGCATCCAATCTACTGCAAAGCCAAAATCGAACTTGTCTTGCGCCATGGTGGCCCAGCGGTTGTCCATCTGCCAACTCTGTGCAGCGCCGCCCGAGATTGCTTCATACACCTTTTCGACATCAAGCTCAGCCGACTGCGCAAAACGCAACGCTTCGGACAGTGACTGGATTACGCCGGCAAAGGCGATTTGGTTACACATCTTGGTTATCTGTCCCGTGCCGGGCCCGCCAACATGGACAATGCGCTTAGAATAAGCTGCGATGATTGCGCGGGCTGCATCGACAGATGCTTCGGTGCCGCCGCACATAATCGATAGCGTACCGTTTTCTGCGCCGGCCTGTCCGCCTGTTACAGGTGCATCGACAATGAGAAGCCCGCGCGACTTGGCCTCGACACCAAGTTGCCGGGCAATGCGCGCGGAAACCGTTGTGTGATCGATATACAGGCTACCCTTGGCCATGGCTGCAAATGCACCGTCACGGCCAAGCGTTACGCCAGCCAGGTCATCGTCGGTACCAACGCAACTGATGACGACCTCTGCGTACTTGGCGGCGTCCGCGGGGGAAGTGGCCAAACTGCCGCCATGCTCAGTCACCCAGTTTTCAGCTTTGGCACGCGAACGGTTGTACACCGTCAGATCATGTCCCGCCCGTATGAGGTGTCGAGCCATAGGGGCGCCCATGACGCCCAAACCGATAAAAGCTATTCTAGTCATGCCCCAGTATTAATGTTTGTTTTCACTTAACGCCAGATGCGTTAGGGCCCTTTTTATATGTCTGACCTATTGACCCTGGACCATGTCCGCGCCGCCCACGCCCGTATTCGCGATTCCATCGTGGAGACGCCAACGCTGCACAGCCAGACTTTGTCAAAGCTGACGGGCGCAAACATATATCTGAAATTTGAAAACCATCAGTTTACAGCGGCTTATAAAGAGCGGGGCGCGCTGAATGCGATACTTTTGCTATCGGAAGAACAACGCAGCAAGGGGGTCATCGCTGCATCAGCTGGCAATCATGCCCAGGGACTGAGCTATCATGGCACCCGTCTTGGGATCCCGGTCACTATCGTCATGCCGGTGCCGACACCTACCGTGAAGGTGATGCAGACTGAAAGCGTCGGCGGTAAGGTGGTCCTGTTTGGTGAGACCTTTGATGATGCTTATAAATATGCGCGGCAGCTTGAGGCAGAGCAGGGTCTGACATTTGTCCATCCCTTTGATGACCCCAGCGTTGCCGCTGGGCAGGGGACGGTCGCGCTGGAAATGCTTGAAAGCATCCCATCGCTGGACATGCTTGTAGTGCCAATCGGGGGAGGTGGCTTGCTGTCGGGAATGGGCACTGCCGCGCGCGCATTGAAGCCTGACATAGGCCTAATCGGCGTGCAGGCCGAACTTTACCCGTCGATGTACGCACTGCTCAAAAATCTTCAAATGCCGTGTGAGGGCGACACCTTGGCGGAGGGCATTGCGGTTAAAATTCCTGGTGCCTTCACCAGCGAAGTCATCCGCGAACTGGTTGACGAAATTGTATTGGTCAGCGAGGCGGAACTGGAAACAGCAGTCAGCCTTTTGTTGCAGATTGAAAAAACTGTGGTCGAGGGTGCAGGTGCGGCCGGCCTAGCAGCGGTGATGGCCAATCCGGAGATATTTGCTGGCAAGAATGTCGGTATCGTGCTGTGCGGCGGCAATATCGATACGCGGCTGCTCGCCAATGTCCTTTTGCGTGATCTTGCGCGGTCTGGCCGCCTAGCGCGTTTGCGCCTGACATTGCAGGATCGGCCTGGCGCGTTGTTTAAGGTTATGCGCCTTTTCAACGAGCATAATGTCAATATCATCGAAATCTACCATCAGCGTATCTTTACAACCCTGCCTGCTAAGGGGCTTATCACCGATATCGAATGCGAAGCACGCGATGCCCAGCAGTTACAAGGGCTTGTCGATGGCTTGAATGACGCTGGATACAAAGTCGAACGCGTCGAGCTTAACAAATAAACAGGCATGGCAAGAAAGATGGTAAATTCGCTTTTCAGCGCTGGATGAGGCGTGCATAAAAGGTAAAGATTTTCTTAATAGCCACGGCAGGTAAGCGAAGAGAATATGAGTGCACCACTTCGTTTTCCACGATTTTTTGTGACTAGTCCTGGTCCTTGCCCCTATTTGCCGGGCAAAACCGAACGTAAAGTTTTTACTGAACTTAATGGCAATCACGCCGACGAACTGAACGAGGCGCTTGGCCGCATCGGTTTTCGTCGCAGCCAGAATGTCGCCTATCGGCCAAGCTGTCTCGACTGCAAAGCATGCGTGTCGGTGCGTGTTCGGACTGACGAGTTCCGGCCGAACGCAACGCAACGCCGGATTTTGCGCCGCAATGCGGATCTGGTGGTCAGCGCGTGCCGCCCATGGTCAACTACCGAGCAATATGACCTGCTGCGCCATTATCTCTCGTCGCGCCATCCCGATGGCGGTATGGTTAGTATGGACGACATGGACTATGCTGACATGGTTGAACAATCTCCCGTTCGCAGCCACGTTATCGAATATCGCACACCGACGCGGTTCGGCCGACTTGGCGAGTTGGTCGGCGCTTGCCTGACCGATCAGCAGAGCGATGGCGTGTCGATGATTTACAGTTTTTATAATCCGGATATCGAAGGCCGCGCTGGCCTTGGTAACTTCATCATCATGGACCATATTATGCGCGCACGGGCTGCAGGGCTTCCATATGTATATCTGGGCTATTGGGTCAATGGCGCAGCACGGATGCAGTATAAGACGCGCTACAGGCCATTGGAGCGCCTTGGTCCTGATGGATGGGAATATTTTGATCCCGACGCTGAGGTGCAGGTTCTGTAATTTACAGACAGGCGCTTGTGCTAAATTTGACGCAAGTGATTAGATCCTGACAGCGATGATCCCAGCCAGCAGCTCAATGCCCTTGGCGTCCTCGGCATCGAAACGATTTAGTGAGGGGCTATCAAGGTCGATGACAGCAATAACCTGACCAGCACGCTTCAGCGCCACGACCAGTTCCGATGCACTGTTAGCATCACAGGCGATGTGACCGGGGAACGCATGGACGTCTTCCACCAACTGCGTCTCGCCCGTTTGTGCGGCGGTCCCGCAGACGCCCTTGCCAAAAGGGATGCGGATACAGGCCGCCTTGCCTTGAAATGGCCCTAGGACAAGTTCGCCATCGACCACACGGTAGAACCCTGTCCAGTTGACGTCCGGCAGATATTCCCGAAGCAATGCTGCGACATTTGCCATATTGGCGACTGCGTCCGGCTCTCCGCTGGTCAACGCGTCAGCAGCGCGCGCCAATTCAGCATAAAGTTCGGATTTCGGTGCGGTGGCGTCAATTTGAAACGTGTACATGGATTTGCCTTATCAATCGAAGCTGACCTTGCCACGGTTTTTCTTGATCGTGGACCGGTCCTTTTTCGCGTCGACGCGCCGCGCCTTGACCGCTTTGCTTGGATTTGTGGCGACGCGGTGGGGCTGGCGGACATGCGCGCGGTCGATCAGTTCGATCACGCGCGCGCGCGCGTCTCGCCGATTGGCCTCGCGCGTGCGGTGGCTGCGCGCGGTGACGATTAGCTCGCCCGAAATCGTCATCTTGCTCCCCGCGAGTATTTTTAACTGACGAAAGGCATAAGGTTGCAGTCCAAGCGCATAGACGTCCACGCGCAACTGGCATGCGGTAGCGACCTTGTTGACATTCTGCCCACCCGGCCCGGTTGAGGCCAAGAAAGTTTCTTCAAGCAAATCTTCGGGTAGGTCAAACGCCATAGCGACGCCTGTAACAGCCATCGTTGCATTTTGCCAATATCACGCAGACAGCCTTACACCTTCAACTTGACATCAGAAGCGTGCGACCGTTGGGATCCGGCTGGTTTGTAAAGGGCATCAAAAACGTGATATTCTCGGCATAGTATTACTGCGAGTCCAACAAAACTATTTCAGCGTCTTCGACTGCGGTTATACGTATCACGCCTTCACTGATCGCCACGCCATCGCGGGCATTTGCGCGCCGGCTGTCAATTTCAACAGCGCCGGTGGCTGGCACCATATAGGCATGGCGGTTTGCGCCGATGGTATATTCAAGGCTCTCGCCTGCCTTAATCGTCGCGCCAAGCACGCGGGCATCGGTGCGGATGGGCAGGGCATCACCGTCCTCATCAAATCCGCTAGATAGAATTTGCCACGCACCCGAACGGTCACCTTTGGGGAAGGGCTTCGCACCCCAACTAGGGGGTCCGCCTGTCCGATTTGGCATAATCCAAATCTGGAAAAGCGTCGTTGGCGCATTCTCCTGATTAAATTCAGCATGGCGAATGCCGCTGCCTGCGCTCATAACTTGAACATCACCTGCGGCAGTGCGGCCTTCATGGCTCAAGCTGTCCTTGTGCGTAATCGCGCCGGTGCGGACATATGTGATGATCTCCATGTCGGCATTCGGATGTGGGGGGAAACCAGACTGCGGTGCAATTAGGTCATCATTCCACACGCGGATTGCGCCCCAGCTCATCCGCGTATCGTCGTGGTAGCTGCCGAATGAAAAATGATGGTGTGCGTCAAGCCAGCCATGGTTTGCTTTGCCCAGCGTTTCAAAGGGACAGATCTCAAACGTCGTCTTTGTGTCTGTCATGTCTCGCACTCCTAAATTAGGATTTTTTTGGATATACCCAAGATAGTC
>CALGEE010000352.1 GCA_937881525.1 uncultured Sphingomonadales bacterium
GCCGGATTGGTGCCATGCGCGCTTTCGGGGCAGAGGATCACCGAACGCGCATCACCGCGCGCGGTCAACGCCGCACGAATGGCAAGGATGCCACACAATTCGCCATGCGCCCCTGCCTTGGGCGACATCGCCACGGCCTTCATGCCCGTCAATGTAATCAGCCAATGCGCCAGTTCGTGAATGACTGCTAGGGCACCTTGGACGGTCTCGACTGGCTGCAACGGATGGACATCGGCAAAGCCCGCCATGCGCGCGACCTTTTCATTCAGGCGCGGATTGTGCTTCATTGTGCAACTTCCCAGCGGGAAGAAACCCAGATCAATCGCATAATTCTGACGGCTGAGGCGCGTATAATGGCGGACCGTCTCAGGCTCCGACAGGCCAGGCAGGCCAATGTCGCGGTGCCGTTCCAGATTGCCGAGACGCGCGCCAACCTGCGGCGCGTCGGCAAGATCAACGCCCGTTGTTCCGGCGGTGCCAATATCGAAGATCAACGCCTCTTCCAGCATCAACGCTTTGTTGCCAGTATAAGTTGCAGGGGCGGTGTCGCCGGCATTGCCCATTTCAGGCTTCCATCCGCTTTGGCTGATGCTGTTCATGCCAAAATCTCCTGCAATGCGGCGGCGAATGTTTCGACATCCTCTTGGGTTGCGGTCTCCGTGACGGCCACAAGCAGGCCGTTCGAAAGCGCATCTACATGGGGGTAAAGCCGTCCAAGCGATACACCGCCAAGGATCTTTCGGTCGGCCAATGCGCGCACAACAGGGCGCGCGTCTTTAGGTAGCTTCAACGTGAATTCGTTGAAGAAGCTGTCATTGACCAATTCGACGCCAGCGATTTGGCTCAGCCGATCGGCCGCCTCCACCGCGAGCGCGTGGTTCAACTGCGCTAATCCGCGCAATCCTTTTTCGCCCAACAACGTTAGATGTACACTGAAGGCCAAGGCGCAAAGACCTGAATTTGTGCAGATATTGGACGTCGCCTTTTCACGGCGAATATGCTGCTCACGCGTCGACAGCGTCAGAACAAAGCCGCGCTTGCCTTGCGCGTCCACAGTCTCCCCGCATAAGCGACCGGGCATTTGGCGAACGAATTTTTCTTTGCACGCAAACAGGCCAACATAAGGCCCGCCAAATTGCAAGCCGACGCCAAGCGATTGCCCTTCACCCACCACAATGTCCGCGCCCATTTCACCGGGCGCCTTAATCGCACCCAAGGCAACGGGTTCGGTCACAACCGCGATCAACAATGCGCCATGTTCATGCGCCTTGACGGCGATGGCGGACAGGTCTTCGATGCGGCCCAATATGTCGGGATATTGCACCACGACGCAACTTGTCTCGCCGTCAATGGCGGCCAGCAAACGCGCGCCGTCGGTCTGGGCGGACAGTTCTGGCAATACTGTGTCCAACGTATCGCCGGTATATTGAGCCATTGTCTTGGCCACGCTGACATAATGCGGGTGCAGCCCTGAAGACAGCAGTGCCTTTGTCCGCTTGGTAATGCGGCCCGCCATGCCGATCGCTTCCCAACACGCGGTCGAGCCATCATACATGGACGCGTTGGCGACATCGCAACCAAACAAGCGCGCAACCTGCGTCTGGAATTCAAACAGCATTTGCAACGTGCCCTGCGCGATTTCGGGCTGATAGGGCGTGTAAGCCGTCAGGAACTCGCCGCGCTGGATGATGTGATCAACACTCGCGGGCACATGATGCTTATATGCGCCTGCGCCCAAGAAGAAGGGGTGATGCGACGCGGTCATATTTTGGCGCGCAAGTTCAGAAAAATGCCGTTCCACCGCCATTTCACTGGCGTGATTGGGCAGGCCACGGATCGGCCCATCCAGTCGCGCTTGCGCAGGCACATCACAGAACAGATCATCAATCGATTTTGCCCCAATGACGCCTAGCATCGCTTGCCGGTCGGATGGGGTTAGCGGTAAATAACGCATGTCAATCTCCATAGCCCGCAGTGCGAGCAGAATGTCTTAAAGCCCGTCAACAAATGCCTGATATGCGGCGGCATCCATGAGGCTATCGAGTTCGCTGCTGTCGCTTAAGGTCAGTTTGAAAAACCAACCTTCCCCTTCGGGGTCGCTGTTGACCAAAGCGGGGTCACCTTCCAAGGCGTCATTGCCTTGAATGACTGTGCCGCTCACGGGCGCGTAAACGTCGGATGCGGCCTTCACCGATTCCACGACAGCAGCATCGCCGCCTTTTTTTAATGTCGTGTTTGCCGCAGGGACTTCGGCAAACACGATGTCGCCCAATTGGCTTTGCGCATAATGCGTGATGCCGACTGTTGCGCTATCGCCGTCAACGTCGATCCACTCATGATCTTCGGTGAAATAACGGGTCATGTGTTTGCTCCTTTGCGATGATAATGATGTGGGATGAAAGGTAGATTTGCGACCGTGACAGACACGCGTTTGCCGCGCACTTCGGCCTCAAGTGCGGTGCCAACGGCGTTATGGGCCGCAGCAACATAGCCCATGGCAATCGGCGCGCCGACGCTTGGGCCAAAGCCGCCAGAGGTAATGACACCCACTTGTGCTGCGCCTGCGAAAATCGGTGCGCCTTCACGGACCGGCATTTTGCCTTCTACTGAAAGGCCGACCAGCTTGCGTGCGGGGCCATTGGCAAGCGCGTTCAGGATACGCTCGGACCCGGCAAAACCACCTTCGGCGCGGCGGCGTTTGGAGATGGCAAAGGCGGCATTGGCCTCCACCGGCTCCAGTTCAGGGTTCATGTCATGACCGTAGAGCGGCAAGCCCGCCTCAAGCCGCAACGAATCGCGTGCGCCAAGGCCAATCGGCTTAACCTCTGGCTGCGCGCACAATTGGTCCGCCAGTTTTTGTGCATGCGTGGCCGGAACGGAGATTTCAAATCCATCTTCGCCCGTATAACCTGAACGGCTAATCCAAAGCGGCTCAGGGTCGGTTTTGGGGCCCCAGAAGAATGACCCCGCCTCCATGAAATATAGCGCGTCCACGCCCGGCACGACGCGCTTCAACGCATCGACCGCCTTGGGCCCTTGCAGCGCCAATAGGGCGGGTTCTTTCATATTATTGATGGTTATTTCGTCGGGCAAATACTCTCGCAAATAGCCCATATCGTCCCATTTTACCGCGCCGTTGACGACAACATACAGCCCCATCGGCACAGCTGTAATCATCATGTCGTCCAGCACGCCGCCGTCTTCAGCGAGCAAAAGCGAATATCGCATCTTACCTTCTTTAAGCGCCGAGATATCGCCGGGAACCAACGCCTCAAGCGCTTCGGCGACGCCGTCACCGGTCAGCATCAATTGGCCCATATGGCTGACATCAAAAAGCCCGGCATTGTCGCGCGTCCAGATATGTTCGGCCATAATGCCCTCATATTGGATGGGCATATGATAGCCCGCAAACTCAACCATGCGCGCGCCCTTGTCGCGATGCCATGCGCCAAGCGGCAGTTCCAATATTTCGATGGGTTCGAGTTCGAATTCGTCTTCTTCGCTCATATCAGTCCGTTCAAGAGTCGCAGCGAACGACGCCGGTTGGCGCCAGGTCTGCTGCCCCCTCTGTCACGGGTACCTGAGAGCTTTATCCGCCTTTGTTGCCGCGAATGGTCACAAAGGCAGGTTACACCGTCGGTGGCATATCTTTATGAATCGCAAAGACATGCGCTTTCCAGAGTGTCGCAAAAGCCGAAGCGGTCCTTTTGCCTGAGAGATTCCGGGGCGGTTGCTCCTTCGGCGGCCCCAATAAGGGACGCTCTCCCGCTTCGTCAGCGACGAATCCGCTTTGGCCTTGCCACCTTGAAGAGTCAACCAGCCAGCGCGTTTATCGAATCATTTTCGTGGATAAAAACACCACCGTCATGTCTGTTTGCCAGCGCCACAATGGCCTTTGCTACTTTGTCAGACGGCGTAGATGCATATTTCTTCATCGGTCCGAACATCAGCAAATCAGCAATCGGCGCCAAGAGGATACCGAAGGCCTCGCCTGGACGATGGTCATCACGATGACCGCCCGTCAGCAGGCTGGGTCGCATGATATCAAGACGTTGAAAGCCAATATTGCAAAGCCCCTGCTCCATCTCCGCCTTTGTTCTTAGATAAAAACTGCCGCTGGCGGGGATCGCACCTACGGATGAAACCGTTATAAAATGCTGCGCTCCAGCTGCATGGCTGGCCTGTGCAAAGGCAAGCACAAGATCATGGTCGACCGCCTTGAAAGCATCCTGCGATCCGGCCTTGCGTATAGTCGTGCCCAAACAGGAAATGGAACAGTCAGGCTTGATGCGCGCCACAATCTCCGGCCAGTCATCGCTTAAGGCGACATGCTCTTTCATGGCAGGCATCGGCAGCGCCGACGGCCGACGCGAAACCAAGTGGACCTCATATCCGCTGGCCACCAAAAAATCCATGCTTTGTCTGCCAACTAACCCGGAACCACCGGCGATAAGAATTTTTCGTTTCATGCCATTTCCCCACCTATCTCACGATGCCGGTCAGTGGCATAGCGATCGGTCATACCAGCCAGAAAATCGCCGATGTAGCGGCTGCGCTGTGGGTCGTGTTCTGGCAAATTTTCACGCCATTCAAGCGGCAGCAGGCGCACGTCATTGCGATAGGCTACAAACAATTCGCGCACTATTTTCGAGGCACCAACCGCCGCTTCATTTTGCGCGGGATGATAGTACAGCTTTTCATACATAAACCTCTTAAGCTGGCGTTCGCGCGCCGCCATTTCCGGAAAAAACCCGCCGATCATGACGCCTGCCTTGCGCACTTCATCGGCGTTCTTGATACCCAGTTCTTGTATTCTGCCGCGCGTCGACTCAATCACATCATTGACCATGATACCAATCTGCTCGCGCGTCAGTTCGCCAATCAACCTGCACGGGCGCACGTCGGGATAGCGAGCCAATATCGCCTCCCAACGCTCCGCTACAAAAGGCAGTTCAAGCAATTGGTCAATGTCGAGCAAGCCAGCCCGAATACCATCGTCAATGTCATGATTGTCATAAGCAATATCATCGCTGATCGCCGCAATCTGCGCCTCGAGCGATGGCCAGTCAGTGAGGCGTAAATCAAAGCCTGCATCCACCTCGGCCAAGGCCCAACCGGGACGTGCAACGGGGCCATTATGCTTGGCCAGCCCCTCAAGCAGTTCCCAGCTTAGGTTTAAGCCCGGCCATGACGGGTACGGCGATTCAAGATGCGTTAATGTGCGGAGCGTCTGTGCGTTATGATCGAACCCGCCAAAAGGTTTCATCGCCGCTTCAAGTGCATCCTCTCCCGCGTGGCCAAAGGGCGGGTGGCCAATGTCGTGCGCGAGACATAAGGCCTCGGTCAAATCCTCGTTTAACCCCAGCGCGCGGGCGATTGTGCGGCCAATCTGCGCAACCTCAAGGCTGTGGGTAAGGCGTACGCGGTAATGATCGCCATCGGGTGAAATGAACACCTGCGTTTTCTGGCGCAGGCGGCGAAACGCGATGGAGTGAATGATGCGGTCGCGATCACGCTGAAAAATATCGCGCGGCCCGCGAATGTCGCTCTTCGGCTCGGCATGAAGCCGGCCACGACTATGGTCAGGAAAGGAAGCATAAGGGGCCAGTTGCGACATGTCGCGCTTATGCCGCCAACCGACCTAATTCGAAAGCGGCTATTTTGTTTTCAACGGACTAACGGCCTCGCCAATCTCGCTTTTCCACATGAAAGCATCACCGCCACCCTTTTTATAGTCGCCCTCCCACGTCTTCGCCGCTTTCTGGTCCGCAAAAGGACCAACCAAAAGCCTATCTGTCTTGCCCCATTCCGCCGTGAACGGATTTCTGTTCTTGAGCAATTCCGGATATTTTTTGACAAATTTGCGATAGTCAAAGCCAAGCGCGCTCGCTTTTCCAGTGGCGATTTGCACCCAATATCGCGCTGGATTATCCTTTTCGAGCTTGGCCTTTGTCGCAACCTTAGCCATCTTGGCGCGCTCTGCTGCCACCTTGGTCATCACAGGCTTCAAACTTTTCAAATCGACCGGAACTTGCGAGGGCAACTGTTCACCTTCGGGAATTTCGATAGAGGCAACAACCGCACCGAGATCGAAACCGGATGATGCAACTGCAAGTCCGGTCGGCGCAGGTGTCGGCCCTTGCACAATTATTAACGGCGCCGGTGACAATATGTTTGGGCCAGCCATAGCGGAAACAACTGCCTTTGTCTCCGCTTGGGCAATGATAGGAACATTGCTGACAGGACCTGGAATGGCAGTGGGCGCTGGGTTCAACGTCGCGGCAGGCTTCGGCGACGCGGGAATATTAGCCACGGCCGTCAGAACCTTTCCGGTCTCCTGGGCCTTTCGGTCCTTCTTAACGTCAGGCGCCTGCGCGATTTTGGTATCGCCGGTTTTTGCAGCCTTCGGACCAAACGGATCGCCCAACGGAATTAGGCGGTTTTGCGGAGATACAAGCGCAGTTTGCGGAAGCGCTGCTGCAACGCGGCGGACCTGTTCACTGTCACGCCCGACATATTGGCTCGTTGGAAAATGCCCAAGATGAATGGCCGCCGCCTGCTGCGCGCCTGTAAGGTTGGGCATTAAGCGAAAGAACCGCTCCATGCGTTCCGCGGAAGGGGCATCCATAAAGCCTTGCGCGACTTTTGTTGATTCACGCAACTCGCCCCGCGCCGCAAGCATGAACGCGCGCGCACGCCAAGCAGAAGCACTTTTGCGCTCAAGCAGGGGCACCAGCATCGCATCAGCTTCTTCCTTTTGCCCGGCCAAAGCCAAGGATACAGACTGCCGTATAATCAAATCATCTGAGGTAGATGCGGTCCGCGCCAGCTTATAATCCTGCTGCGCGCGACCAAAATTCCCCAGCAGATCGAACGCCAATGCACGATCAATCGCAATTGAGCGCTCATTCGCACCCAACCGGACCGCGTCATCAAACAATCGAAGCGCTTCAAAGGGGTTTTCGGTACGCACGGTGGCGGTAGCCAGGCCCGAAACGATGCGGCTGTTGCCGGGACGCAGCGCGTTCGCGCGTGTGAAGAAGTTAAGCGCCGCGTTGGCATCGCCCAAAACTAAAGACGCATTGCCAGCATCCGCCAATGCATCCGCGTCCGACGGGTTGAATGAAATTCTCCGCATTGCAGAGCGAAGTTCCACTGCCCCTGCAGGCTCCGATATGATAGGGACCACGTTAGGAGTTTGTCTGTCAATAGCTTCAAGTGCGCTTTCGTCAACCGCTTGCGCAAAGGCGCTGGTTGACATCATAAGCGCACACAATAGCCCCGCGCTTCGTAAAATTGTCACATGCATGCGCTTCTATTGGAGCAGCTGCTGCCCGACGCAAAGCGCGTTAACGCTGTGCTCGGACAAACGGTTGTCTAAAGAGGACGAACTGACGCTGCGCTGGATGCGCAACTTATTAGTTGTTCTGCCGATCAAGGAAACGCGGTATATTGACGCTGCTAGCGTCATCATCAGCCTCGTTCTCGTCATCGGAGCGCGAAAGGCCGCGAGACAGATTAGACATCCGCTCAAACAATGTTCCGCCTGTTGGAATGCGCGGAGCAACGCGCTCAGACGCCTCAGGCAAATCAACTGGGGCTGCGGTCAGTACAGGCACCTCGTCCTCAGCGGGCGTGTTGAGTTCAAGTGCATCTGCACCTGCCCACGAAATTGACGACATGCTAGCTGGAGCAGCAGTTTCCGGGGTGAATGGTTCAAATTCTTGATCTACATCGGTAACTTCGAAATCGCTGCCGAGAATCAAGCTGTCATCTTCAACATCAGTATCTTGTTCTGCAAAATCGCTCTCTTCTGCGACTGGGGTAGCAGGCGTGCTGTCGAACAAAGATGTTGTAGTGCTGACCGGGGCAACGGGTTCCGCTACCGCTGGACGGCTGAACGAGAAAGGCGTGCGCGATTGTGTCGAAGGCGAAGCGCTCAGGCCTTCATTGTCAATGCCAGTCGCAACGACAGAAACACGAATTTTGCCGTTCAGATTTTCGTTAAACGCCGAGCCCCAGATAATGTTGGCATCAGGATCAACCAATTCGCGGATATAGTTTGCAGCCTCGTCGACTTCCATCAAGCGCATATCTTCGCCGCCAGTGATCGAGACGATAACGCCCTTAGCACCCTGCATCGAAACGCCGTCGAGCAGCGGATTGGCAATTGCCTTTTCCGCAGCCTCAAGTGCGCGGTTGTCACCCTCTGCTTCACCAGTACCCATCATTGCCTTGCCCATTTCGTGCATGACAGAACGAACGTCGGCAAAGTCGAGGTTGATGAGGCCAGGCATGACCATGAGATCAGTGATGCCACGAACACCTTGCTGCAAAACCTCGTCGGCAAGCTGAAAGGCTTCTTTGAACGTCGTGTTGGGATTAGCTACCAAAAACAGGTTCTGGTTTGGAATGACAATCAATGTATCAACATGCTGTTGCAACTCAGCAATGCCGGATTCTGCCGAGCGCATCCGGCGCGATCCTTCAAAAAGAAATGGCTTTGTTACCACACCAACTGTCAAAACATTCATTTCGCGGGCAACTTGGGCGATAACGGGAGCAGCACCGGTTCCGGTTCCGCCCCCCATACCCGCCGCGATGAAGCACATGTGGCAACCGGCCAATGCGGCCTTCACGTGCTCGATGGTTTCTTCCGCGGCCGCACGACCAACTTCAGGACGTGAGCCAGCACCCAGGCCTTGCGTAATTTCAGGGCCAAGCTGAATGCGATATTCAGCTGGCGAAGCGTTCAGTGCCTGCGCGTCCGTGTTGGCTACAACGAAATCAACGCCTTCGACCTTCGCACCAATCATGTTTGCAACTGCGTTACCGCCAGCGCCGCCAACCCCAATAACTGCGATTTTCGGCTTCAATTCGTCAACCATTGGTGGCCCGATATTGATGCTCATAATTTTATCCCCTTAGCCCCATCAGCTTGTTCGAAATTTTCACTCTTTTGACACAAAAGCAAAAAACGCACACCCCAAAATTACCCGTTTTGCACAGCTTTCTGTTAGAAGTTCTCACGAACCGCCCGTTTTATGCGTTCAATCAAACTCGGCATCGTCCCGCCAAGCTGTTCAGCGCGCATATCATAGCCGGATTTAAGCTCAAGACGCTCCGATGCGGCATAATGAATCAAACCCACCAGTGTCGAAAATGCGGGACCAGAATGTGCTTCGGGAATACTGGTTAGCCCGGAAGGACGACCGATGCGCACCGTCCGTCCAAGCGCGCTCTGCATATGTTCGGCGGCACCCCTAAGCTCGGCACCACCGCCAGTCAGCACCACCTGATGTCCAGACGGTCCAGAAAATCCAAGCGTCTTCAATGCTTGCGCAATTTCGGTAACAATGCCGTCGACGCGCTGGCAGACCACCGCGTTTAACTGCGCTTTGGTGATGCGTGGCGCTTGGTTTCCGGGTTCACCGCCATTTTCGTCGGGACCTATATCAAGAACTTCCTGATAGTCGCGCGGACTGGTTAAGGCAGAACCGTGAAAGCATTTCAATCGCTCTGCCTGCGCCCGGCGAATACCAAAGGCTGAGGCGATGTCATCGGTAATGTCCGACGCGCCCTTTTGAATGGTCTCAAGCCCAACCAACATTCCACCGATGAACACCGACACATTGGTGACCGCCGCACCGAATTCGACCAGCGCAACGCCCAGTTCACGTTCCTCTGATGTCAGACACGCAAGGCCAGTTGCAACCGGTCCAACGACTAACGATTCTACATCCAAATGTGCCGCGCGGACCGTCATGTCCATATTCCGAACCGGCGATGGATCAGCAAGGATAACATGAACATCAACGCCCAAGCGATAGGCATGCAGTCCAATTGGGTTTGCTACGCCGCCAACCCCATCAAGCGAATATAAGGTCGGTTGAATATGCAGCGCCATTTTGCCGCCGGTTTGGATATTGTCGCGTCCAGCCTGCAGCAGTTCGCCGACATCTTCTTGTGTAATGCGGTCGCCGCCTAATTCAATTTCTACCGGCGCGAGCATACTATCGAGCCCGCCAGCAGACATGCCAACCCAAACGCGGTCGATGTTGAGGCCAGCGATCCGCTCCGCTTGTTCGACCGCATGGCGAACGGACAGTTCTGCCTGTTCAACATCAGCGATGCATCCACGCGTCACACCCCGACTTTCGCGCTGCCCTGTGCCAAGAACAA
>CALGEE010000353.1 GCA_937881525.1 uncultured Sphingomonadales bacterium
GGAGATCAAGGCCAAGCTTTTCGGCCATGGCAAAGGTCTCGCAGGTCGCGATCATTGATGCACCCAGCAGCATATTGTTGCAGATCTTCGCCGCCTGCCCCGCGCCAGACGCGCCAGCGTGAATGACGGCCTTGCCCATGGCGGCCAATATCGGTTGCGCGCGCGCAAAGGCGGCATCCGTGCCACCCACCATGAAGGTCAGGGTTCCGCCATTGGCGGCGGCAATCCCGCCCGACACCGGCGCATCTACCATTTCATAGCCAGCTGCGACAGCCGCAGCCGTCACACTGCGCGAAGTGCCAACGTCAATGGTCGAACAATCGAGCAGTATCGTGCCGGTGGGGGCATGACCTAATATGTCGTTCTCAAAAACGCTGGCGACGATCTTCCCATTGGGCAACATCGACACAACTGCATCCACGCCGACGACAGCTTCACGTGCAGACGTAAAAGTCGCGCACCCATTATCCCGCGCACGCGTTAGCGCTTCGGGCGACAGGTCAAAGGCGTTTACTGCATGTCCTGCCTTGACGAGGTTCGCAGCCATGCCGCCACCCATGTTACCAAGCCCTACAAAAGCTACTTTCATTTGCCTTACCCTATTGCCGGAATGATTTCGTCCGCCGCCCCTGCACGTGTCGGCCCCTTATTGCAACCACGGCTTATTATATTTTGAATGTGCGCAACGTTGGATATATGCGTCGGGTATTTCGACCCCCCATTGCATCTTCGGGAGCATCCATCATTACCTTTTTAGTTCAGACATGCTTTGTACCGCTGATAATGGCTGCGCCTGCCCTCTACGCTCAGGATGCCTCAGAAACGATCATTGTCACTGGAAAAGGGCTCGCCCAGACGAAGGGCGATCCAGCCTATGGTTCGGTTGAAATCGACCGCGCGCGATTGACCAGCGAGGCATCGGGGCGCATCGAAAATGTCCTCGCTGACGTCGCAGGGTTTCAGCAGTTCCGCCGATCCGACAGCCGTTCGGCCAACCCGTCCGCACAAGGCGCAACGCTACGCGCGCTTGGCGGCAACGCCTCTAGCCGAACGCTCGTTCTGCTCGATGGCGTGCCGCAGGCCGACCCGTTTTTCGGCTATATCCCTTTTAGCGCGATTGCACCGGAACGCCTTTCTTCAGTCCGCGTGACGCGTGGCGGCGGCAATGGTGCTTTTGGCGCAGGCGCCGTGGCTGGCACTATTGAACTGGGCAGTGCGGGACGAACCGACTTGCCCGACGCATCTTTGTCGGCATTTTACGGAAACAACAATGCAACCGAACTATCCGCTAGCCTAGCAACAGACCTCGGCGCCGGGTTTGTTACCCTTTCCGGACGCTGGGACCGCGGCGACGGGTTCTTCACCACGCCGATTGCAGCACGCCAGCCAAGCGACGTGCGTGCGGCTTATGATAGCTGGTCAACGGGCTTGCGAGCGGTCGCATCTTTAAAAGAGGACGTAGAGATCCAATTCCGCGGCCTTATCTTCCAAGACAATCGCACGCTTCGCTTTGCAGGCGCGGACAGCGGCTCCGAAGGGCAGGATGCAAGCATGCGCATTGTCTCGCAAGGACGCTGGCAAGTTGATGCGCTTGCTTATGTGCAGGCACGCAATTTTAATAATATCGTCATCAGCGCCACATCCTTGCGCAAGACGCTTGACCAAAGGAATACGCCCTCCACCGGATTGGGTGGGAAAATCGAAATCCGACCGCCTGTTGGCAGCGACCACCAATTACGCATCGGTGCGGATGCCCGATTATCAGACGGTGTGTTATTTGAAGATGCCTATAGCGCAGTAACTGGCCTTGTCACGGCGCGCCGAAATGCAGGTGGGAATACAGCGACCTTTGGCGTATTTGCAGAGAATGATTGGAATATCGGGGCATTGACGCTGACAGGCGGCCTGCGTGCAGACCGCTGGACCATCGACAATGGCTTTTTTGCTGAGCGCAGCGCGAATGGCACGGTGGTACGCGATGACAAATTTGCTAATCGGGCAAGTTGGCAGACAAGTACGCGTGTCGGCGCGCTCTATGCCGCAAGAGATGGCTTTGCCTTGCGTGCGGCGGCCTACACAGGCTTTCGCTTGCCGACGTTGAATGAACTGTACCGGCCCTTTACCGTGTTCCCCGTCGCCACCCGCGCCAATGCAGCATTGCATGTGGAAAAGCTGCGGGGTCTTGAGGCTGGTTTCGATATCCGCTCAGCCAATGGCGTCTCGTTTGGCGCAACCCTATTCTACAACCAGCTGAATGAAGCTATAGCCAATATCACGATTGGTAAGAATTTGCGGCAGCGCGGAAATGTCGATGCCGTTGTCGCCAAGGGCGTTGAACTTTCGGGCGAGGCCGTATTCGGAGATGTGACCATTTCGGGTTCCTACGCCTTTAGCGACAGTCAAGTAAGGGCATCGGGCAGCGCGATTACGCTTAACGGTCTCTCCCCC
>CALGEE010000354.1 GCA_937881525.1 uncultured Sphingomonadales bacterium
ACACTGCGATCTTGGCGGGTGAGGATACATTCATCACCTTCAACTCCGGTCAACTGGATCTATCGTTCCTCGAACTTTATGACCGCAAGGGCCTTCATTATCAGGTCGTTGCTACTGATACGTTCGGAAATGAATTCGTTCGCGATTACTACATCGCGCTGGAGGGCAAAACATCGCCCGACTTGGTGAGTGGACCACAGATAGTCGCCACTGCCTTCAACCCTGACCTATATAAGAGCTCAACGGTCGCAAAGCTGTTCTACGATGCAAATTTCGTGAGTGCATCGGGCTCATCCATGATCAACGAATTGGTCGTTCGGATGGAGCGCGGCAGCGATGACGAGCACCTTTATCTCTTTGAGGAGTATTTGGGCGACCCCGCTGATATCTCCGGGCGCTATAACGATTCCGGCCAAGGTTCAAATGAGCCCCGTTTGGTAGATGGCGTGTATATCTATGAACTGGCGATCGGATACACCGCAGAGCGGGACGGTGACGTTTACACAATCTACAAGACGAATGGCGACAGCTTTGATGCAAATGCCGCCATAGAAAACCTGTCTGTGCGGGCCGAAGACTTCCCCGCCACGCACACTTACTACGATACCTATCGCGCGCGCGTTCAAAGTGAAATAGTGCGCGATCTCCCGTCTTCTGGCTTGGAACAATTCAACGAATGGAAGCCAGAGGCCACACCTGTGGTTGAACTGGTTTCGCTTACAGATGATCGCGGGCAAAGTGTTACTTTGGGCGACAAGTCTGTTCTGACATATAGCCAGGTGCCGGAAATTGTGTTCAGTTTCACTGACACGGTTGACCAAGATACGTTCAGTGATTTTGAGCGCAAACTTCGCGGCTCGTCGCAGCGTTCAGAGACTAGCGGTTGGGATCCGGTCCCCACGACAAGCCAACGGACAGACGCTGAGATAAGTACAATAACACGCAAGGATTCAACGGAAGTTGCGATCCAAGACCTTGATTACCATGTGGTTGAGGGGCGTTTTGGGTCTTTGGTCGTGCTTGCCAACACAGCTGCCCCCAATATCGAATTCATACCCAATGATGAAGCGATCAACGCTCTTTTGTCTGATGCCGAGGAGGTGTTCTACCTCCAGCCAGACCTTTCCAATGCCTATCAGTATTCGCAAGAAACGTTTGGCGATTGGGCGAATGATGCTCAAACCGTTCAAATCCGTGTCCAGATCACTGCAGAAAACGATGCGCCTGATCTGACGGTCACGCCGCTCTCACCGACCTATACCGGGAGCGATCATAGCTCCGAGTGGCTCAAGCTTTTTGATACTGACGGTGCACTGGATGCAATCGAAGAAGGGCAGGTGGTTTCATCGGCCCGTGTCGAAATACAAAACGTTTCATCTCTTGCGGAAGAAAAAATTCGTTTGGCCGATGGCACGACGTTTGGAATGGACACGCCAGCCAGTCATGTCGCAGGCGACACAACCGTCAATCTGTCGTTTGAAACTCGCACAGAATTGGTCAAGCAGATCAATCAAGACAATATCGTAACATACGATAGCATAGAAACACGCGTCGCAGTTATAGAGCTGACCAAAGTCAGTGGTCTTTCGATGGCTGATATTTCTGGGTTGGAATATCAGTTCGTCAATGGCGTCAGTACCTTTGACGGCGATAGGGTCTATCAAATAACTGCCCTGCGGGAATCCTTGGGATTAGCAGGACTGCAAACAGATTGGGCAGATGTCGATAGCCCGGCGGGAACGATTGTAGACTTCAATTTCATGGTGAACGATGTTGAAGTCGTTTTATCGGACACCATTGGGCCTGATATTTTTGGGACTATTGATGGTTACCTAGCAGGCACTGACTCAAGTTTTTCTTTCTCACTTCGTACCAGTGATTTTGGGAACGGTGTTGTTGCCGTTGGCAGCACTGATATTGACGGCACAAGCTATCAAACGCTGACATCCCCCTTGGGCACTTTGCTGGTCGACCCCGAGACAGGCTATTATTTGCTCCAAGTCGACTCTCAGGCTGTAAATGATCTTGAGACAGGCAGCGCAGATGACAACGTCGTGGCGTTTCAAGTCCGGGCGAATGATAGCACCTATGGTGATGCAGATTTCAACTTTAACCTCAAAATCGACGCGCTGCCGGAAAACGGCGCGTTGTATGTGGAGCAAGATGAACCCGGCACTCTGATCGAGAATGTTTCCCTATACACCACGCGCAGCGAGTCAATTGACGTTCGCTATTTTGACATCGATATATCGGGCGATAATCCAACAGTTTCGCTTTCGGTCCCGAATAGCGCGACAATTGATACGACCGAAAACGCAATCAGTTTTCGCGACAATAAGGTCTATTTGGGCCTTGGCGACCAAAACTATCTGCTAATCGGCTACATTGATCCGGTCCTCAACGGAACCAACGGAAAAGTCCTGCGTGTTGTCATGGAACAGGACCTTCTTGATGGCGATTTCACTAACCCCGCTGATTATGTGGTCCCGACGAACGGGATCGCCGACGCCACGACTGTGCGACCCGAGTACGAGGGCTGGACCTTTGTTGATCAATTTAGTGAGCACGGTTTTTGGCGCATCCAAGTTCAAGACCAGATCTGGGTGCCGGGGGATACAACGCTCGAGATTGAGGGAGCAACATACGTAGCGCCTACGGACACGACACAACCGATCTATTTCCGCACAGGTATGCCCTTCAAGACGATTGAAGCATATAAACCAAGCGGATTTTCCCGGTCAGATTACTACATTTATCCACTTGCCGACGGCGGCATTAATTTCAACGTCAACACTGAAACGAACCAAGCGGCCGTCATTCGTGACGTATTGATGTACTCAGACCCTTTTGCGGCAGTAGCGGGTACAACCTTTTCGTACGATTGGGCCATTGGCGGCACAAAAGGCCAAGCAGATATTTTATCCTACTTGCTGAACCTAGATTCAGGAGAATGGCATGAAGTCCAGAACATTTCTCAGGGTTCAAGCGTCAATAGCGCGTCCGGCTG
>CALGEE010000355.1 GCA_937881525.1 uncultured Sphingomonadales bacterium
GAAGTTGCCTCCACCGGTCGGCGATCCTTCGCGCACGTTGCCGGGCAATTCGGCCACGCCGAAATCAAAGCTGGCCGCGTTTTTGACAGCCGTCAAGTTGCCTGTGGAGTGCCACATCATCGCTGTCTGACCTTCAAGAAACGCCTGACGCAATGTGCCCCATTCGACGGTGCCTGTCGGCATGATGCCGTGCTCGGTCGACAGCGATTTCCAGAATTCCAGTGTTTCAACAACAGCAGGGTCGTCAAAAAATGTGGTCAGACCATCGTCAGACATCACCTCTTTGCCGTTCTGGATCGCAAGCGCCTGGAACATCCAATAAGGATAGCCTGTCGATGGGATCATCAACCCGTATGTGTCGCCTTGGGTGAGTGCTTTACCCATCTCGATCATCTCGTCCCATGTTGTTGGCGGTGCTTCTGGGTCAAGGCCAGCGGCGCGGAACATGTCTTTGTTGTAATAGGCCACAATGGTCGAACGCTGGAACGGGATGCCCCATGTTTGACCTTCGATCAGACCGTTGGCCATCAACGCAGGATAAAAGCTGCCCAGCCATTCTTTGTCAGCGTCGGTCGTTGCCACGTCTTCGAAGGGAATGATCAAATCCTGTTCGATCAAGTCATAGGCGTCGATGGAAAACATCACGGCCAGTTGTGCAGGTTCACCGGATGCCAGTGCGGACAGGGCACGCACACGCGTGTCATCATAGTTGCCCGAATAGATCGCGTTCACTTTGATGTCGGGGTTGGCGGCCTCAAAATCGGCGACGATTCCATCCACCACTTCGGTCAATGCGCCCCCGACGGCAATCGGGTAATACATTGTCAGTTCGGTTTCGGCACTTGCCGGAGCAGTCAGGCCAACTGCCATCGCAGTGGCCAGCCCCAATCCCGTTGTTGAAAATAGTTTCATGTCTCTCTCCCTTGGTTTTGGTTCGTTGTCTTGTCGGCAGGTGGTTTCACCCTGCCATACGTTGGCCCGCAGCGTCGAAGACGTGCAGATTTTCGTCGTGAAAAGTAATGTCGATCTCGTTGCCTTCGGCCATCAGCGACAAGCCGGGTTTGAGAACGCACAGCCCAACCGCGCCCGCGTGATCCAACCCGATCAGCGTCTCGGCCCCCAGAAATTCGCTTTCATTGACGGTGCAGCGCATCCGCCCTTCCCCCTTCGGCACGATCTGGATGTTTTCAGCCCGTATCCCTATGGTTTTATCCTCGCCAAACCCGTCCAGAACAGACGACTGGAGCAATGCCATCGGCGGCGCGCCGACAAATTCGGCCACGAAGGTGTTGTGGGGCCGGCTATACAGATCCTCGGGTGATCCGACTTGCTGGATATGCCCGTCCTTCATCAACACGACCGTGTCGGCCATGCTCATCGCTTCGGTCTGGTCGTGGGTGACATAGACGACCGTGATGCCCAGATCGCGTTGCAGTTTTTTGATGTCCTTGCGCACGGCGTTGCGCAGTTTTGCATCAAGGTTGGACAGGGGTTCATCCATCAGGCACAACCGCTGCCCAGCCACAATCGCGCGGGCTAACGCAACGCGCTGACGCTGACCACCTGACAATTCGCCGGGTTTGCGATCCTCAAGGCCCAGCAATCCGGTGATCTCGAGCGCGCGGTGCAATTTTTTCTGACGTTCGGACTTGGGCACACGACGCACTTTAAGGCCGAACACCACATTTTCGGCCACAGATAGGTGCGGGAACAAGGCGTAGGACTGAAACACCATCGACAGGTTGCGATCAGACGCTGCACTTGTGGTGACGTCCTTGCCATCGATCAGAATCTTGCCTTCATCCGGCAATTCTAGCCCTGCCAAAAGGCGCAGTGTCGTCGACTTTCCGCACCCTGATGGACCTAAGAGCGCGGTAAAGCTACCCTCGGGGATATCCAGCGAGATGCCCTCAACGCCCAGCTGGCCGTTCCAACGCTTAGCTACGCCATCGAGCTTCACAAACGGTGATGTTGTCATGTTGAATGTCCTTCAGCTACAATCAGGCGATCGTTGATGTTGGTGAGCAGCTGCGCGAAACGATCGCCCGGCCGTCGGTCGATGATGATGCGATCGATGTCGGCAATATTGCCGCCCAGTGCAGGCGCGTGTCGTCCAAATTTTGAGCTGTCGATCACCAGAAGGGCTTGTCCGGCATTCTCGCAAATCTTTTGTGTCGCGCGGACTTCGGTTGTGTGAAATTCCAGCAACCCGCCGTCATCGCCAATTCCGGCAGCGCCAAAAATGGCGAAATCAGCGCGGAATCGGCCAAAAAAATCCAAGACGTCGTTACCAAGAATATCACGGTCAGGCAAACGCACCTCACCACCGGGCAGAATGATCCGGTTAGACACTTCCTCGCTCAGAGCCATCGCGGCGCTCAGGTTATTGGTGATAACAGTCAGCCCTTTGCGGCGATGCAATGATTGCGCCACGCGCAGCGGGGTGGACCCGATAGAGATGAACAAGGTTGCGCCATCGGGGATTAGGTTGGCAGCAGCGTCGCCGATGGCGCGCTTGCCCATCAGATTCGTGCCAGCACGCTGATCAAATGGCGTATTCAGGAATTCTTCACTCAATTCGATGCGACCATGAACGCGGTGCAGCATGTCCCCTTCGCACAGCTCATCCACGTCGCGTCGTATGGTCTGCATAGACACATCGAACCGTTCTGCCAAAGACCCGACACTCACGGCACCTTGCTCCAAGACAAGGGCGGCGATGGCTTCGCGTCTTCTGTGCTTCTTGGATGACATCCCACCTCCACAACCTGAGTCTCCTTAACGTTAGAAGGTGAAAAGC
>CALGEE010000356.1 GCA_937881525.1 uncultured Sphingomonadales bacterium
ACATCGTCGATCAGCTGGGCGCTGATGTTCTTGTTGCTGCGGTGTACCGAAAGACGCGCGCGTCCTACGTTGGCAGTGATGCCCCGCAGTTTGTTCCGAACGCGCATACGGCGCTTCAGAAACAGTGTTCTTTTGCTGTTTGCCATTTGTGCGTTCCTTACTTCTTCTTGCCTTCTTTGCGGAAGATGAATTCGCCTTTGTACCTGATGCCCTTGCCTTTATACGGCTCGGGTTTGCGCCATTCACGGATATTCGCCGCGACCTGGCCAACAAGCTGCTGGTCGATCCCTTCCACGATGATTTCGGTCTGCTTTGGGGCTGTCACGGTGACGCCGGCCGGCACTTCGAAGTTCACATCATGGCTATAGCCCAATGCCAGTTTCAGGACATCGCCCTGCATCGTGGCGCGATAACCCACACCAGTGATTTCAAGCTCTTTCTTGAAACCAGTGGTCACGCCGGTCACCAGGTTTTCGACCTGGCTGCGCGACATGCCCCACTGCTGGCGCGCCCGCTTGGACGTGCCACGTGGTTTGACGGTGACAACATTGCCATCAACGGTGATGGTGACATCGTCAGTCGCCTTGAAGGTGCGGATACCCTTTGGGCCTTTGACTTCCACGGTTTGACCGGACACCGACGCAGTGACGCCAGAGGGCAGCTCAACCGGTTTTTTACCAATACGAGACATGTTTTCCCCTTAGAACACTGTGCAAAGCACTTCGCCGCCGATTTTGGCCGCCCGTGCATTCGCGTCCGTCATCACACCCTTGGAGGTGGAGACAATCGACACACCCAGGCCCTGACGGACGGATGGGAGGTCATTGGCGCCCAGATACACGCGACGACCGGGTTTCGAAACCCGTTTCACTTCGCGAATGACTGGTGTGCCTTCGTAATATTTCAGTTCGATATTGAAAGCAGGATGGCCGTCTTTGCCGTCCTTCTTTGCGTAACCGCGGATGTAGCCTTCTGCGACCAGCACGTCCAACACCCAAGCACGCAGTTTGGACGCCGGTGTTTCCACCGCTGCCTTACCGCGCATCTGGCCGTTACGGATGCGTGTCAGCATATCACCGATAGGATCGTTCATATCAAATTCTCCTTACCAGCTCGACTTGACCATGCCGGGGATTTCGCCATTGGAACCAAGGTTCCGCAGCGCTATCCGGCTGATCTTGAGTTTGCGGTAATAGGCATGTGGACGCCCGGTGAGCTGGCAACGGTTGTGCAGACGCACAGCCGAGGAATTGCGCGGCAGCTTTGCAAGTTGCATCGTCGCCTTAAAACGCTCTTCGACCGGCTTGGACTGGTCGTTGATGATTGCCTTCAGCGCCGCACGCTTTACAGCATATTGCGCCACCAGCTTTTCGCGCTTCTTTTCGCGCTCGATCATGGATTTCTTAGCCATTTGTCAAATCTCCCTAACGCTTAGCTGTTGAATGGCATGTTGAAGAGTTTCAACAATGCCTTTGCTTCAGCGTCAGTGTTCGCTGTGGTGCAGATAACGATGTCCATTCCCCACATCTCATCGATCTTGTCGAAGTTGATTTCGGGAAATACGATATGTTCCTTCAGGCCGGTGGCATAGTTGCCGCGACCGTCAAAGGACTTACCAGAGACACCACGAAAGTCGCGGATACGGGGCATGGCGACCGTGATCAGGCGATCAAGGAATTCATACATCCGGTCACCGCGCAGGGTGACTTTCGCGCCCAATGGCATGTCTTCACGCACGCGGAAACCAGCGATGGATTTCTTGGCCTTCGTGGTCATTGCTTTTTGACCAGCGATGGTTGTCAGGTCTTCCTGTGCGGATTTGGCTTTCTTGCTGTCACGGACAGCTTCTGCGCCGCAGCCGATGTTCAGGACGATCTTGTCCAGACGCGGGATCTGCATTTCGTTCTTGTAGCCGAATTCTTCCTTCATCGCAGCGCGAATGCGGGAAACATAATCGGCCTTCAGGCGGGGGGTGTAGTTTGCAGCGTCAAGCATCAGATCACATCCCCTGTCGTCTTGGCGAAGCGCACTTTGTTTTCGCCGTCCATGCGGAAACCAACGCGGGTCGGTTTGCCATTCTTGTCAACGATCGCCAGGTTCGACAGCTGGATCGGCATCGCTTTTGGCGTGCGGCCACCCTGTGTTGTCTGGGATTGTTTCTGGTGACGGATCGCCATGTTGATACCATCAACAACGGCTTTGCCGGACTTTGGATCAACGGCAGCAATCGTGCCCTTCATCCCTTTGTCTTTGCCGGCAAGAACGATCACGTCGTCGCCTTTACGGAGTTTCGCAGCCATGGTTACAGCACCTCCGGAGCAAGCGAGATGATTTTCATGAAGTTCTTTGCGCGCAGCTCGCGAACAACTGGCCCGAAGATACGGGTGCCAACAGGCTCGTTGTTGTTGTTGAGGATGACAGCGGCGTTGCTGTCAAAGCGGATGGCGGTGCCATCTTCGCGGAACACTTCTTTGGCGGTGCGCACGACAACGGCCTTGCGGACGTCGCCTTTTTTCACGCGACCGCGCGGGATGGCTTCTTTCACCGATACGACAATAATGTCACCGACACTTGCGTAACGACGATGGGAACCACCCAGAACCTTGATGCACTGAACACGGCGAGCGCCGCTGTTGTCAGCTACATCCAGATTGGTCTGCATCTGGATCATTTGGTTTCCTTCCGACCTTTGGGGAATTTCCGATTTCCGACCGGAGCCCCAGGGTTTCGTTGAACTGTTGGGTTACTGCTTAAGAAGCAATAACTTCCCAGCGTTTGGTTTTCGATTTTGGCGCACATTCCTGGATACGGACCTGGTCGCCAACGTTGAATGCATTGTTTTCGTCGTGCGCCCGGTACTTCTTGGACTTACGGACGGTTTTCTGCAGCAATGGGTGCTTGAAACGACGCTCGACCTGAACGGTCACGGTCTGGGTGTTCTGGTTGCTTGTGACAACACCTTGAAGGATACGCTTAGGCATTCTCTTAAGCCTCCGAAGCCGCAGACGCGGCCTTTTCGTTCAGAATTGTTTTGACGCGTGCAGCATTGCGGCGTGCAGCGCGGAAACCGGCAGTGTTTTCCAACTGGCCAGTCGCCTGCTGAAAGCGCAGGTTGAACGATTCTTTTTTCAGTTTCACCAGCTCTTCACGGAGCTGATCGGGCGTTTTGGCCCGCAGTTCATTGGCATCCATGCCATTTTCCTTTTCAACATCATCGGCAGGCCGCGCAAAGCGTTACCCGATTCCCGATGGAGTGGGGGTAGAAGTGCGCCGTCTAGCCCCCATTCCGCGATAAAGCAACCCCTTGTGGCGCAGCGCTTTGCGCGAATGTCGGCAATCTTGGTGCGGCTGGCGACGCCTGCTCTATACCACTATGGGCAAAGCGGGTAAGACAGCGGCATGACCAACATTAAATCGCTGTTCGCCACCCGCCTGTATCACGCCCCGCTGTCCGCCCATGGCGCGATTGATCCGGGCGAGCTGGAAAACTCTTGCCTTGTCATCGCCGATGACGACGAGGCCGGCCAGCAATGGTGCGAAGACCAGGGCTATCCCGGCTACACATCCTATGCATCGCTGTCCGACCTGCCCTGGCGGTTTCCGATCTTCAAGGATCTGGTCGCCGTGCTGGACAAACATGTGGCGGCTTTCGTGCAGGATCTGGATTTCGATCTGGGCGACAAGGCGCTGAAGCTCGAAGATATCTGGATCAACATCCTGCCCCCCGGTGGCATCCACACCGGCCATATCCACCCCCATGCCGTGATCAGCGGCACCACCTATGTGGCGATGCCCGAAGGGGCCAGCGCGATCAAATTCGAAGACCCGCGTCTGGCCATGATGATGGCCGCCCCACCCCGCCAGAAAACCGCGCGCGAGGAATTGCGCCAGTTCGTCTATGTCGCCCCCGCCGTCGGTGACGTGTTGTTATGGGAAAGCTGGCTGCGCCACGAAGTCCCCATGAACATGGCCGAAGAAGACGAGCGTATCAGCGTCAGCTTTAACTACGCCTGGGGTTAACTATAGATATCTTCGCGGCAGGTCATCCGCGCGTTAATCTTTTGGTGTTTTGCCTATGATCGACTGACGGTCAGCGCAATGCGACGCCAAAAGCCCGCGTGAGGAGCCTGACAATGCAACCAGATCACCGCAACACCGAAGCAGACCGCGCCGCAGAGGCGTTTTATGGGCAGTCAGACGATGCCTTTGCGCAGCAAGTGCAAGAAATCTGCCGCAATGACGAACGGTTGATCGCCGCGTTCAGGCGCACACGGGCCGCGTTTCTGCAGGATCGCGGCACGCCGCGCGTCTGATCGCGGAAACGGATCCCACCCACCCCAACCAACTATACCAAAAAAAGCCCCCACCGATTTCTCGGCAGGGGCTTTGAACTTTGGCGTAGGTCGGGGTTAAGCCCGACTTACCAGTCTTCGCGCACCACGGTGCGGGTCTTGATCGGCAGCTTCATCGCGGCAAGGCGCAGGGCCTCGCGGGCGATTTCTTCGCTGACGCCGTCGATTTCGAACATCACACGGCCTGGTTTGACCTTGCATGCCCAGAAGTCGATCGAACCTTTACCTTTACCCATCCGTACTTCGATGGGCTTGGAGGTCACGGGCAGATCCGGGAAAATCCGGATCCAGACGCGACCCTGACGCTTCATGTGACGTGTCATGGCGCGACGTGCGGCTTCGATCTGGCGTGCGGTGATCCGCTCTGGCTCGGTCGCTTTCAGACCGTAGGTGCCAAAGTTCAGGTCAGACCCGCCCTTTGCTTCACCACGAATACGGCCTTTGTGCAGCTTGCGGTGTTTCGTGCGCTTTGGTTGCAGCATCTTCTCTACTCCTTACCTGTCGCGACGCGGGCCGCCAGGACCGCGCGGGATAGCGCCTTCCTGCAGCTCGGCATGTTTACGGTCGTGGCCTTGCGGGTCATGCTCCATGATCTCACCCTTGTAGATGAAGACCTTGATGCCGATGATGCCATAGGGCGTCATCGCCTCGAAAAGCGCATAGTCGATGTCCGCACGCAGCGTATGCAGCGGCACGCGACCTTCACGGTACCATTCGGTCCGCGCGATTTCGGCACCGCCCAGACGACCGGCAAGGTTGACCCGGATACCCAGGGCGCCCATGCGCATGGCGTTCTGCACAGCACGTTTCATCGCACGACGGAAAGATACCCGGCGTTCCAGCTGCTGACCGATGGATTCAGCGACCAGCGCTGCGTCCAGTTCGGGCTTGCGGACTTCAACGATGTTGAGGTGCAATTCCGATTTGGTCAGGTTCGCCAGCTTCTGACGCAGACCTTCGATGTCTGCACCTTTCTTGCCGATGATGACACCGGGACGGGCCGCATGGATCGTGACGCGGCACTTTTTGTGCGGACGTTCGATGATCACGCGGCTGACGCCGGATTGTGCGCATTCCTTGCGGATGAACGCCTTGATCTTGAGGTCTTCCAACAACAGATCGCCGTATTCGCGGGTATTGGCGAACCAGCGGCTGTCCCAGGTGCGGTTGACCTGAAGACGCATCCCGATTGGGTTGACTTTGTTACCCATTATGACTGCTCCTCAACTTGACGCACCTTGATGGTCAGTTCTGAAAACGGCTTGACGATCTTGCCGAAACGGCCACGCGCCCGGGGGCGGCCCCGCTTCATGATCAGGTTCTTGCCGACATAAGCCTCTGCGACAACCAGCGCGTCAACATCCAGGTTATGGTTGTTTTCGGCATTGGCGATGGCCGACTGAAGACATTTCTTCACATCGTCCGAGATCCGCTTTTTGGAGAAAGTCAGGTCCTGCAGGGCCTTTTCGACTTTCTTGCCACGGATCAGCGCAGCCACGAGGTTTAGTTTCTGCGGGGAAGTACGCAGCATGCGCAGTTTTGCCATTGCTTCGTTATCAGCCACGCGGCGGGGATTCTTATCCTTGCTCATGGCTTATTTCCGCTTCGCTTTTTTGTCGGCGGCGTGACCGTAATAGGTCCGTGTCGGTGAATATTCACCGAACTTCTGACCAATCATGTCTTCCGTGACGTTGACAGGGATATGCTTCTTGCCGTTGTAGACCGCGAAGGTCAGGCCAACGAACTGAGGCAGGATAGTAGAACGACGCGACCAGATCTTGATCACTTCGTTGCGGCCGCTTTCGCGCGTTGCTTCTGCCTTTTTCAAGACATAGGCGTCGACGAACGGGCCTTTCCAGACGGAACGAGCCATTATTACCGACCCTTCTTCTTGGCATGACGCGAACGCACGATCAGGCGCTGCGATGCTTTGTTCTTGTTACGGGTACGGGTACCTTTGGTATCCTTACCCCATGGGGTCACAGGCGTCCGACCACCGGATGTCCGGCCTTCACCACCACCGTGTGGGTGGTCGATCGGGTTCATCGCGACACCGCGCACGGATGGGCGGATGCCCTTGTGACGGTTGCGACCGGCCTTACCGATGTTCTGGTTGCTGTTGTCGGGGTTGGACACGGCACCGACGGTGGCCATGCATTCCTGACGGACCAGACGCAATTCACCCGACGACAGGCGGATCTGCGCATAGCCGCCATCGCGACCGACGAACTGGGCATAGGTGCCGGCTGCACGGGCGATCTGGCCGCCTTTGCCTGCCTTGAGTTCGATGTTGTGGACGATTGTCCCGATGGGCATGCCCGAGAAAGGCATTGCATTGCCCGGCTTGATGTCAGCCTTGGCGGATGCGATGACCTTGTCACCGATCGCCAGACGCTGCGGCGCCAGAATATAGGTCTGGGTGCCGTCTTCGTACTGGATCAGCGCAATGAATGCTGTCCGGTTCGGATCGTATTCGATACGTGCGACAACGGCTGTCATGTCCAGCTTGTTGCGCTTGAAATCGACGATGCGGTAAAGACGCTTTGCGCCCCCACCAATGCGACGCATTGTGATCCGTCCGGTGTTGTTCCGTCCGCCCGATTTCGTCAGACCCTCTGTGAGGGCCTTGACAGGGCGACCTTTCCAAAGCTCCGAACGGTCGATCAGCACCAGCCCGCGCTGGCCTGGCGTCGTCGGTTTGTACGACTTTAATGCCATGTTAGCTTCTTCCGTTTGCTTGGCGTCCCGGACAGGTCCGGGACTATGGTTTACAGGGCCCCGAAGGTCCCCAAGTGAAGGGCGGTGGGTCAAGACCCACCCTACGGTCGCGGGCTATGACACCCGTTTGCGCATAAGACACAAGGCCCCGGAACGAATCCGAGGCCGTGATTGGTGGCGTATAGCGGGCAGGTCGGGGGGTGGCAAGAGGTAGGGTGCGCATTCTGTGCACCAACCGTCCCCATCGATGCGCAGAATGCGAACCCAACAAAAAAAGCCCCCGCGTTCCCGCGAGGGCTTTCTGTCTTCAACCTCACCTAAGCCTTAAAGCCCGGTGGAGATATCGATCGTGTTGCCTGCTTCCAGGGTCACGTAGGCCTTTTTCACGTCCTTGCGGGTACCCAGGGCACCGCGGAAACGCTTGACCTTGCCTTTGGTGATCGTCGTGTTCACGGCCTTGACCTTCACACCGAACAGCGCCTCGACGGCCTGTTTGATCTGGGGTTTGTTGGCGTCGATCGCGACTTCGAAAACGACAGCGTTGGACTCGGAAGCCATCGTCGCTTTCTCGGTGATGATCGGCTTGCGGATCACGTCGTAATGTTCGGCTTTCACGCTCATGACAAACGAGCCTCCAGTGCTGCGACGCCTGCTTTGGTCAGGACGAGCGTGTCCGACTTCAGGATGTCGTAAACGTTGGCACCCATGGATGGGAGAACGTTAATGGTTTCGATATTGGCGGCTGCGCGGAGGAAGTTTTCGTTCACTTCGGCCCCGTCGATGATCAGCGCGCGCTTCCAACCCAAGGAACCGACCATTTTGGCCAGCACGGATGTTTTCGCGTCTTTGACATCGATGCTGTCCACGATCACCAGCTCGCCTGCCGCGACTTTCGCGGACAGAGCATGCTTGAGACCCAGCGCACGGAACTTTTTGGTCAGCTCATGCGCGTGGCTGCGTGGGGTCGGGCCCTTGTAGGTACCACCGTGACGGAAAATCGGCGCGCCCTTGGACCCGTGACGTGCGCCACCGGTGCCTTTTTGGCGATAGATCTTCTTGGTGGAATAGGACACTTCCGACCGGCCAAGCACGTCGTGTGTGCCTGCCATGGCCTTGTTGCGCTGCCAACGGACGACGCGGTGCAGGATGTCCTTGCGCGGCTCAAGACCAAAGATCGCGTCGTTCAACTCGACGGAACCGGCCTTTGCGCCTTCCAGATTGATTGCATCAGCCTTCATTTTTATCACCCTCTGTCGTATCGGCATCAGCCGGGGCTTCGTTTGCGGCGGCTTCAGCAGCTTCCAGCGCGGCCTGTTCTGCTTCGGCAGCTGCTTTTGCTGCGGCGGCTTCAGCGGCTGCTGCTGCGGCGGCGGCTTCTTCAGCCAAACGCGCGGCTTCTTCATCCATGGATTTCAAGCCAGCAGGATAGATCACGTTTTCAGGGGTCGGTTTCTTGACCGCATCCTTCAACGTCACCCAACCGCCACGCGATCCGGGAACTGCACCCTTGACCATGATCAGGCCACGGTCAGCATCGGTGCGCACAACTTGCAAGTTCTGGGTGGTCACGCGGGCAGAACCCATGTGGCCGGCCATCTTCTTGCCTTTGAACACCTTGCCCGGATCCTGACACTGGCCAGTCGAACCGTGCGAACGGTGGCTGACGGACACACCGTGCGATGCACGCAGACCGCCAAAGTTGTGCCGCTTCATCGCACCGGCAAAACCTTTACCGATGGATGTGCCGGACACGTCCACATATTGACCTTCGAAATAATGGTTCGCGGTGATGGTTTCACCAACGTTGATCATATTCTCGGGGGCGACGCGGAATTCGGCGACCTTACGCTTTGGTTCGACCTTTGCGGCGGCAAAATGGCCGCGCATGGCCTGGCTTGTGCGCTTTGCTTTGGCAGCACCGGCACCCAGCTGGACAGCAACATAGCCGTCCTTTTCAACAGTACGCTGTGCAACGACCTGCAGGTTTTCCAAGGCCAGAACGGTGACCGGCACTTGCCGACCGTCTTCCATGAACAAACGGGTCATGCCCAGTTTCTTAGCGATAAGTCCTGTACGGAGCATTGATAATCCTCCTTACACGGAAATCTGGACGTCGACGCCAGCGGCCAGGTCGAGCTTCATCAGCGCGTCCACGGTCTGCGGTGTCGGGTCAACGATGTCGAGAAGGCGCTTATGCGTGCGGATCTCGAACTGGTCGCGGGATTTCTTGTCGATATGCGGGCCGCGCAGAACAGTGAATTTTTCAATCTTGTTCGGCAAAGGAATCGGGCCGCGCACAGATGCGCCAGTGCGCTTTGCTGTGCTGACGATTTCTGCGGTGCTTGCGTCAAGCACGCGGAAATCAAACGCCTTGAGGCGGATACGGATGGTTTGGCTACCTGCCATTTCATCACCCTTTTTGAATAGGGTCTAGATCGGAGAGGAGGATCATGGCTCATCCAGAACCCTCATCGCGTCTTTTGCACCAACATAAAAAGGGCACGCATGGCGCACCCTTGTCGGATTGGGGCCGTATAGGGGGTTGCACCCAAGCTGGCAAGGGCTGATTACACAAATCCGGCCGATCCACGCGGCCTTGTGTTTCACCCCCATTGGTGGTGCTATTTCCCCGCATACGGCCAGTTTCCATAGTCCAATGCAGCATGAAAGGCACCACCATGGCCAGCAATCTGTCGCGGCATCTGACCGGGGCATCGCGCACCGAATCGGGCAATCGTGGGCTGGGCTATCTGCTTGCATTTGTGGCCGGCGCAATCAACGCGGGCGGGTTCCTCGCTGTGCAGCAGTATACATCGCATATGACCGGAATCGTGTCCGAAATGGCCGATCTGATTGCCTTGGGGCAATACCGGATTGCGTTGTTCGGGCTCGCCTGTCTGGCAACCTTCATCGGGGGCGCCGCATGCACGGCCGTCTTGGTGAATTACGCGCGCAGCCGCCAGCTGCAAAGCGAATATGCGATCCCCCTGCTGGTCGAAGCATCACTGCTGATGGCCTTCGGTATTCTGGGCGCACAACACGGCACCATGCAGGGCGGTGTCGTCTCTATCACGATTTTGCTTTTGTGCTTTGTCATGGGGTTACAGAATGCGGTCATCACCAAAATCTCTGGCGCTGTCATTCGGACCACGCATGTCACTGGCATCGCGACCGATCTGGGGATTGATCTGGGCCCGTGGCTGTTTTGCAATCTCGCACGGAATAAAGATTTTGTACCGCGCCCAAAACGTGGTGTGATGCTCGGCACCTTGTTGGTGTCGTTTTTCGTCGGTGGCTTGGCTGGCGCAATCGGGTTCCAGACATTGGGCTATGCGGCAACGATACCGCTTGCCGCAGCGCTGGTTGCGGCTGCGATCACACCCGTCTTGGATGATGTCAAAGGCCACAAACTGCGGTGAAACGCAAAAGGCCGCCCTTTTCGGGGCGGCCTTTTGTCTGGCG
>CALGEE010000357.1 GCA_937881525.1 uncultured Sphingomonadales bacterium
GTTGCACGAAGTTTAAACCGGTCAGAAATGAAATGGATGCTGAGCATCAAACCCTATGTGATATTGTAGCTGTAGTTACCAACAATAGTTATTCGTATGTCAAAACAGTATGGATGACGCGTGATCGAGACGTATTTCCTCTATCGATTTATTGAATTACCGTCAGCGGACTTTACAAAGTAGTAGACAGTTTTTGCGGACATACCCTCAGCTGCGATCGCTCGTTGAAAATGCTTTTGGCTACCTCGAGCTTTTTTAAACTTCCTCATATGAAAGTTTTGCAAAATGCGTGATACCCTTTTAGGGGGCAACCAAGGGAAGGTCATCACGGCCGCACAACTGATCATTGATACCCTGTCATCTCCAAATATCCGCGCCCCGTATGAGAGCCAGTAACGTAGACGGGTCCTTCCCAATATGGTATTGTCGTGTCCATCCAGCTTTGCGTATTCAACGCCATTACAGCGACATTGATGCCAGCATCGGGCAACATGACCTGCCATGTGGTGGGTACATCACGCCCCGCGACCTGTGATTGGGTGATTGGTTCTGCGCTAAAGGCTCCATCTGGATAAGTTACCGTTGTTCCGTTCGCATATATCAGCGTTGCTTGTGTAAAGACGCGGGCCCCACGCAGCAAAAAGCCCATTAGCTTGGACCCGTCATCAAATGATAATGAAAACCAGTCCCACCCGGTTTGATCCAGCCCAAGCGGTGCCGATGACCATTCGCGGTCCAGCCACGCGTCTCCGCTGACAAAAACGTCACCCGCGGGTAACTGCAAATTCCCCCTAATTTTAAAGAACGGTTGTGAAAAATAATACGATGCACGACCATCAGCTGATTTCATTGAATACCCATCAGCGCCGTGAAATACCCTTGGTCCTGTTGCGTGTAAGGACATATCATAGGCAAAATTGGGCCCTGCGGCTTTAAGGACGACGTCGCTATCTGGTCCAGAAAATGTCCATTCATCAATCCATGCTTCAAACGGATTTAGGGTGACATCTGCTTGCCCGATCCCACCTCGCGCTAATCGTTCAGTCACAAAATGCGCGTCAGACGTTGTTACAGCAGCATGCCCCATCCAAAGCTGCGGCGAAGACCACCCTTCTTCATCTGTCGGCGCCAGTGCGGTGCGAAACAACGTCCATTGCAGGCCATAATCTTTCCCGTCAGCGCTTTTTAAATTAGCTGTTAAATACCACCATTCTATCCTGAAATCTGGATGCGATCCATCATCTGAAGGAAATTGAAACGTTGGATTGGGTTCCGGCAAACTAAAGCCCTCCGCATCAGACCCAAGCCCTGCAAAGCTCTGCGCAAGACTGGCCATTGGCAGCCACAACAGCATAATAATCAATCTAACGTTCATTTGAGAATACCTTAAGTAAATCAGTAGGTGGCGTGCGCGCCAACTGCGACGCCGGCCAAACTGCCGCAAGCCCTGCGGCCAAGATCGCAGTCCCCCCTAGCTGGATATAATCCAATGGGAAAAGATACATAGGCAGGCGCCACCCAAAAGCCGCCACATTGACCACCGCCAATAAGATCCATGCAAGGGCCAAGCCTAAAGGCAATGCAATAAACCCTGTCACCACGGCCAACATCACTGTTCGCAAAAGCTCAAGCAGCCCTAGTTGCCCACGTGTCAAACCCATAGCCCAAGCGGGTGCAAGTTGCGGGACGCGCATTGCTGTTAAGGTGAGTAAGCTCATTAAAATCGCAAATCCGGCGACCGACAATGTCAGGACATTCAGGGCATTTGTTACCGTAAATGTTCGATCAAAGATTGCCAAAGAATAGGCTTTCATGCTGGCCTGATCGATCGCACTACCCGAGGGTAGACCCAGTTCAGAATGAAGGCCTGCGGCCAATGCAACCACATCTTCACGCGGCAAACGCAACCCAAATCTAAGAGACACAATTTTGGGGAACAGGGTCTGAAATAGGGATTGCGCAATAATGGCCTGCCCAATTGGGTTGCCGTAGTCAGCATAAACACCTGCTACGGTCAGTGGATGGTCGCGCACACTTACAACATCACCCACGTGCAGATCAGCACTGTTCGCAAGCTGTTCATTGATTAAAATCGCCGTCTTCGCATGGATGTCCTTCCAAGGGGTTGGCCCTGCGTTTAGAAATGTCCAATTCTCACGATAAGTCGCATGATCGCGTGCGCCAAAGACCTCTGTTGGACGGCTTGCAACTTGGACCTGCACCGACATAATCGGCAGCACAGCATCAACCTGTGGCGTCACAAATTCGACCATCGACGCTGCCTGCTCAGGGCTTTCAACCGTCACATAAAGCTCAGAGGCGAGCCGCTGATCCAGGAATGCGACAAATGTAAACCGAAAGCTGCTCACCATAGTAGACACGCCGACATTGGTTGCCATTGCCAGTAGCAATGCCATCAGTGCCAGTGACAAGCTAGGTAATTGTTGCCGCGTGTCGGCCCAAAACCAGCCGGCAATCACCCCACGACTTTGCTTGACAACAACGTCTACAACCAAGCCTAGAAGGATGGGTAAACCCAACGCGGCGCCAATCAATAACGCAGCAAGTGCTGCAAAGCCTGCCTTGATGTCATCAGCGGTGAATGACAACACAAAGGCAATGCATAGCAATCCAACAGATGCGGCCGCCTGCACTTTTTCATCGCGCCCTGCCATGACAGCGGTTGTGCGGGCCTGCGCTCCTGCCAGCAAGGGTATGCGCCATAGCTTCCATAAGGCAGCGCTTGCGGCCACCAACGTACCCCCGATTGAGATTGCCATGCCGGACACCCACCAAACAGGGCGCAACTGCAACGTATCTGCCACATTCGTTCCATAAAGCCCCCGCAATGTGGCTGACACGTCCGGCATCAAGAAAACGGCGATTAAATACCCTAGCCCAACACCAATCGCACCTGCGATCAACGCAAGCCCCATTAGCTCGATCACGATCAATAAGACCAGGAATCGCATCGGTACGCCAAGCGCGCGCAAGGTTCGGACTGTTCCGCGCCGTTGTTCAAATGCCAATCCAATCGCGCCTTGTACGATGAAGATTCCGACCGCAAATGCCAGCAATCCAAATGCGTTTAGGTTTAAGTGAAAGCTATCAGTCAGTCGCGCAATGTCAGATCCGCTTTGGGCGACTTGACGGATCAGATCGGGTGCTATTTTTTCAAGATCTGCCTGACCAAGTGGTTGTTCTGGTCTGATGATCAGCGCATCAAATTCATCTCGTCGTCCAAGTAATCGCTGGGCCGCGCCAATGTCTGCAATCGCGGTGCCTGCTGGGATCGCTGGATCAGATTGTGCGTTATTTAACACAACATCTGGGGCCGCAATGATCCGCCCATTTGCTGCGATAAAATCTTGCAAGTCACCCATATTGCGTAATCCAATAGGTGATATTTCCCCGGGTGCCGTCAATGGGTCCAAACCAATAAGCCGCACATCATCTATGCGCCCTTCGATCACGGGGCTGATCTGCCAACCTGCGCGGCGCAGTTTGATATACGTATCTTGCCCAATGGGCTGTCCATCGCGGCGCACAAGCCGATCAAATTGCGCTTCGCCCAAGGTGGCTGCAGCCGCATCATAGCTTGCACGGGCTTCTGCATTGATAGCCTGTACGCCGGACCAAAGGGCCGTTGCCAAGGCAAGTCCAACCAGCAATGTAAAAAATTGCAACGGATTGCGCCACCAATGGCTCCACAAGGCTGTGAAGGTAGCGGCTGTCATTCTATTTGCCCAAGCCGCAGGTGTATTCGGCGATCTAAGCGCGCGGCAAGCGCGGTTGAATGTGTAACCATTAAAAGACCTGCGCCAGCTTCTGTCACAAGCGATAACAGCATATCCATGACATTCGTCGTTGTGTCTTCGTCAAGATTTCCGGTGGGTTCGTCCGCCAATACCAACCTCGGGCGGGGCGCTAAAGTGCGGGCAATCGCCACCCGCTGTTGTTGACCGCCAGATAATTGCTCAGGGTATTTTGACAACTGCGAGCGCAATCCAAAGCGGTCGATCAATACGTCGGCCCATTCGGAATCATAGTTTCCTGCCAGCCGCGCCTGAAACGCAATATTGGCCGCAACTGTCAGGCTAGAGATAAGATTGAATTGTTGGAATACAATGCCAACCGTCCCACGGCGAAGCCCCGCGCGCCCTGCATCGTCTAGGGCGAGTATATCTACGCCATCAATAAAAATCTGCCCCCAATCAGCCAAATCCAATCCGCCGATCAAATGAAGCAGCGTGCTTTTTCCGCTCCCCGACTCACCTGTAAGTGCAAGGCTTTGCCCGCTATCCAGCGACAGATCAACGCCGCGTAGTACTAACGTGCGACCGCCGACCGTCTCGTATGTTTTATGTACGTGTTGCACAGTAAGAAGCATGCTGAAACCTCCCGTTCTGACGCTAAGGTATGGCGGACAGCCGGTTTGAACAGTGCCCTAAAAACAAAATCACTTTGGGCAAGCCCGCCGGCCGATAAATTTTCCGATAGAGGCCTTTTTTCTTACATTAATAGACCCCGATGGCGCGCACAGTTAGGTCTGCGCTGTGGTGACGCCCAAAGGCAACGACGGCAATACTCACGATATCTAAGATTTTAAAGGATTGGTGCAGAATCTTACTATAGGGAGTGAAGGCGTCGAATGAAATGCATCGCTCTTGCCATGTGTCAGACGTTTCGAATTTGGCCTGATAGAGTTGGCAAGGCAAAATAGTCCAATTTGTTCTGATGTGTAGGTAATAGTCTAAATCTAATAGTGATGGATTCAGCCGGTCACTGCAACAGTTGCTCTAGCTTACGCGCCGGGGTCA
>CALGEE010000358.1 GCA_937881525.1 uncultured Sphingomonadales bacterium
GGCTACTGAAATCGGTTTTTACAAGGTCAGGGCAATCCAGCAACGCTTGATACATGGTGGGCACGCCAGGCAGCGAAGTTATCTTTGCGCGGGTAATGGCCGCCAAAGCCGCTTTTGCTTCAAATCGGGGGAGCATTACGATTTCACCGCCGTTTTCAACTGTACGGTTCAACACAGTCGCATTTGCGAAAACATGGAAAAAGGGCAGCACACCTAAGATACGGTCGTCCAATGGTTCGTTAGGCTGATTGTTTCGGCTATGGGGATCAAGCATGTTGATTTGCCGAGCGTTGGCGGTGATATTTTGATGGCTTAGCATGGCGCCTTTCGGCGTGCCCGTGGTTCCGCCTGTATATTGCAACTGCGCAATGTCTTTTTCGGGCATGCAAGGTTGAGCCGCATAATCGCCACTATTGGCTATCAATTCCGCATAGGACGAAACGCGGCTGTCCGAAGGAAGCGCGGCAATTTCGTTCCGTTTGAACAACCGGTATGCCCAGCCTTTGGCCTTTGGCAAGGCTTCAGATACGCTTCCGACAATAAGTTCTTTCAGGCTGCTATTGTCTAACACCTTCATGGCGGTAGGCAGCAAAGCAGCCGCCGACACCGTGATCAGGATCGACGTGCCGCTGTCGGCTACCTGATGCGCCAACTCGTCAACTGTGTATAGCGGTGAGAAATTGACCACCGTCGCCCCTGCAGCCAGCGCCCCGTAATACGCCGCGATATATTGCGGCACATTGGGCAAGAAGAGACCAATTTGGTCGCCCTTGCCAATACCTTTGTCTTGTAGTCCGCGCGCAACCTGCCGGACAGTTGCTGCCATTTCAGCGTAGCTATATTTGCGGCCCATGAAATCTGCCATCGCCGCACGGCCCATGCGTTCTGCCGATTGGAAAAACATGTCGTGCAGCGCCAATGCGGGAAATTGCTGATCCCATTTGACGGGATGCAAATAATTACGGTTCCAAATACTCTGCGTCATGCCCACATCATGCCGCGTGATACCAGCCAACGCCATCGCGGATTTCACATTTTATCCGTCCCGCAAAATGCAAATGCCGCAAATGTGCTTGCGCCTCGCCTGTCGCGAGCCCGTAAACAGTATCGTCAATTTCGCGTTCGAATAAGAGAGTGAACGTATCGACGGCACGCATTTCAGTTGTTCGCAGTTCCAGCTCAAGTCGGTCAAGTCGTTCGTGATGTCCAGATGCAAGCTTTTCCAATCTTACATGCACGCCCGTAAAAGGTTCCCCATGCGCTGGTAAAACGAGCATATCTGCCGGCAACGCCTCCCGGAATTTCGCAATCGATGCCAGCCATTCACCCAGCGGGTCGGCCTTCGGCTCGCTATCCATGACCGACACATTGGATGTAATGCGCGGCAAAATCTGGTCACCCGCGATGATCATATTGTTGGTAAAATCCACAAGGCTCGCATGTTCGGGCGTGTGCCCACCACCCGTCATTACCGTCCAATCGCGTTGACCGACCCGAATGACTTGCCCATCGTCCATGCGCACATGTCCAGTAGGCAGCCGCGACACTGCGCGCGCAAAACCGCCCCAGCCAGCTTGACGCATCGTGTCGATACGCTGTTCGTCATAGCCTGAGAATCGCCGGTTGCTGATGACGTCTTCTGGAGGATGCTCTAGCTGTTCAGCGATCAACATCCGTGCCATCAGCCATTCGGTTCGGTTCATCCAGATTGGAACCTTGAACTTGTTCGCCAACCAGCCAGCACAACCGACATGATCGGGATGGAAGTGCGTTACAAAGATTCGCTTTAGCTGTCGGTCAGCCAACGCGCCTACAAACATCGCTTTCCACATTTCGATGGTTGGCGGCAAGAACAAGCCGGTATCCGCCAAGGCATATCCGCCATCGGCTTCATCCAGCAGCCATAGATTGATATGTGCTAAATTGCCCGGAACCGGCATGCGCGTCCAGCCCATGTCGGGCGCAATCGGGTATATTTCAGCATATTGCGGGGCATGCTCACCCAAAGGATATGAAAGCCCTTTTAGCTCTTTTGCTTCAAATCCGTGATCGGCTAGCGACGCGTCATACGCGGGGGGTGTGTTAGATGCCATCTCCCCGCCGTGCCTTAATCAAGCGATTAAGGCAATGACGGCGTGACAATTATTCGCCTGCTTTTTTGAATAAAGTGTCGGCGGTCAGTTCTGCCTTGCCCGCATTTTCGTCTTCACCGTTCAACGCAGCTTCGGCGCGACGCGCAGCCTCAGTACGCTCAGCGCGGAGTTCTTCGATCAACGCATCGCGATCTGTTCCAAGGCGTGCATCATTCGCGGCAGTGTTATCGATACCAGCCTTCTTCGCGGCACGGTTGACAATGGCGTCAAGTTCACGCTGCGAAGTCAGGCCAAGCGTGACCGGGTCCTTCGCCTGAATTTCAGCGATGTTCCAGTGGCTACGTTCACGAATGGCCGCAATTGTATTGCGCGTCGTACCGATCAACTTGCAGATTGCGCCATCCGAAATTTCGGGGTGGTTGCGCAGAAGCCAAGCGATGCCGTCTGGCTTGTCCTGACGCTTTGACACTGGCGTATAGCGCGGACCTTTTGTGCGACGGACCTGATCCGGACCCTTCGATATTTTGAGAACATAATCCTCGTCAGCCTGTCCCTTTTCAATTTCTTCCATCGCCAATTCACCGGCGTGCACGGGATCCCGACCCGTATATTTCGAGCCAGTCATGTCGTCGGCCATCGCCTGCACTTCGAGGATATGAATTCCGCAAAAGTCAGCAATTTGTGAGAAGCTCAAACCTGTGTTGTCGACCAGCCAGGCGGCAGTCGCATGTGGCATCAAAGGGGTGGCCATGTCATTTGCTCCAATAATAAGGGCCGCCCCTTACGGAGCGGCCTGAATGTCTTGGCTAAGCATTAGGCGAAGTTTGCCATATCGGCAAGCGACAATGCGCGTTTGGACTTGCACGTACCCTACCACCCGTGCATTCCTCGGAGCAACCATCGGGGGGAAGATATGCTACGTTTGATCAAATGGCTCATTATTTTGTTACTTGCCGCCTTGGCCGGGATCTTTGTCTGGGGTTATGCGCCCGACACTGATGCCGCAAAGATGGAGCGTAAATATAGCAGCGCTGCGTCGCGCTTTGCGGAATTGGAGCCTGGCCTGCGTGTGCATTATCGTGATGAAGGCAAATCCGATGGACGCGTTCTTGTCCTCATTCATGGTTCAAATGCGTCGTTGCACACATGGGAGCCATGGGTCAAAATTCTCGGTAAGGACTATCGCGTAATTTCACTGGATCTTCCGGGCCACGGCCTGACCGGAAAGAACCCCGCTGGCGTCTATGATAATGCATCTTATGGTAGCGTGGTTGACCGCCTCTTGGTAAAACTGAAAATCAATAAAGCCGTAATCGGCGGTAATTCGATGGGCGGCGGCGTTACTTGGCTGTATACACTCACGCATCCCGAAAAAGTTGATGCCATGCTGCTCGTCGATGCAAGCGGGCAACCTTATGCAAAATCTGGGAACACACCTCTTGGCTTTCGCCTGATGCGCATGCCGGTCCTCAAAGAAGCCGCACGTTTCATCGCTCCGCGAAGCATTTTTGGATCAAGCGTCAAAACGTCCATGAGCGTGCAGTCCAAAATTGATGACAAGCTTATTGATCGATACTCGGAGCTCAACCGATACCCCGGCAACCGCGAAGCAACGATGCAACGGTTTGCCAACTTCAAGAGCATGACACCCGGCACAAAAGATCGGCTTGCGGGAATCAAAGTGCCGGTTTTGATTTTATGGGGGGCTGAAGACAATTTGATCCCAGTAAGTGCTGCCCAGTGGTTTGCGGACGCCATGCCGCAGGCAAAGCTGATCATTTACCCCGCAGTTGGGCATATCCCGATGGAGGAGATTCCCGAGAAAAGCGCTGCTGATGTAAAGGCCTGGCTGGAAGGTTTACCCGCGGACAAGCCAAAGTCGTGAGATGCTCGCTTCGGCTTAAACCGCCAGCATGATTTTCCCAACATGCGCACCTGATTCCATATAGCTATGCGCAGCGGCCGCATCGGCTAGTGGAAAAATTTTGTCCATTTCCGGGCGAAGCGCGCCATCGCAAACCATTGGCCAGACCGTTGCTGATATTTCTTGCGCCAGCAATGCCTTGAACTCCGCCGTCCGCGGACGAAGCGTTGACCCTGTGAGCATCAAACGGCGGGACATGACATAGGCCATGTTGATTTCGGCGGTCATCCCACCCTGCACCGCGATGGTCAAGTGGCGCCCATCTTCACGCAGGCATTGCAAGTTTCGCGATACATATCCGCCCGCTACCATATCAAGCACGAGGTGAACGCCCTCGCCATTAGTGATTGCTTTGACGCCCTCCACAAAGTCCGAACTGTTGTAATTGATTGCGTGATCGGCACCGATTTTTATCGCAGCGGCACATTTGTCGTCCGAACCACAGGTCACAATCACAGTTAGGCCGAACAGTTTACCAAGTTTTATGGCCATTGTGCCAATGCCGCTGGTACCGCCGTGAATCAGTATAGCTTCACCAGGAGCAGCAAAACCCCGCTCAAAGACATTATGCCAAACTGTGAACAGGGTTTCAGGTAGCGCCGCTGCTTCCACCATCTCCATACCCGCTGGCACCGTCAAACAGACGTCCATGCGCGCCAGACAATATTCCGCATATCCACCGCCCGATACCAACGCGCAGTAATGCGCACCAATAACAGTAGGGTCAACTTCGTCACCAACCGCCACAACTGTGCCGGACACTTCAAGACCGGGTAGGTCGCTCGCGCCAGGGGGTGCAGGATAAAGCCCTTTGCGTTGGATTACGTCCGGCCGGTTTACGCCGGCATAGGCTACTTTCAACAGCACCTCTCCTGCGCGGGGCACTGGCAAAGGTCGATGCGATGCAATCAGCACCTCGGGTCCGCCTGGCGTCGAAATTTCGATTGCAGTCATTAACTTTGGTAGCTTTGCCATGCGCAACATATCCCCGACGAATTTCGATCCTTCTAAGGAAGCTTCATATTGACAGCAACTGCTGTTGGGTAAAATATGCGGCATGGATATCGATGAAAATTTGCCGCTCCGCCGCGACGACCCTTTGGCCAATCTTGTCAAACAGGATATTGACGCCCTTTCCGTGGCGGAACTCGAAGCCCGCATCGCGGCACTGAGAGGCGAAATCGCCCGTTGCGAAGGCAAGATTGCGTTTGCAAGCAAGCACCGCAGCGTCGCTGACGCGTTGTTCAAGAAGTGAATTATGGCGTAGCGATGTTAAGAAAGCTAGGCACCGAACCGTTATCTAACTTAACACGCTTGAAAGCACTGAAGGCCGCCCCGATATAGAGAATATTCGTGACAGCGACTCAATTCCAAGGAGACGAAAATATGCCATCATTTGCGGAGTCGCTGGAAGCAACCCTTCACAACGCCTTGAAACATGCTGGCGACCGGGCGCATGAATATGCGACGCTCGAGCATCTCCTTTTGGCGCTGATAGACGATGCCGATGCAGCTAAGGTTATGCAGGCCTGCGGTGTCGATGTGGGCGAGCTTTCGGACATCATTATCACTTACCTGGACACTGAACTGGAAAGCTTGCGTGTCGAAGGCAAGGTCGACCCGTCGCCGACAAGCGGGTTCCAACGTGTAGTCCAGCGCGCCATTCTTCATGTGCAAAGCTCGGGCAAGGATGTGGTTACTGGCGCAAATGTGCTGGTCGCTTTGTTCTCCGAACGCGAGAGCTATGCCGTATATTTCCTGCAACAGCACGATATGAGCCGGCTCGATGCCGTTTCTTTTATCAGTCACGGGATTGGCAAGGATGGCAAGCTGGCCGAGCCGCGCCAAGTCAGTGGCTCCGAACCCAAGAGCGAAGAGCCTGAAGACACCAAGTCAAAAAAGGATAAGAAGGAAGGCGCGCTTGACCAGTTCACCGTCAACTTGAATGAAAAAGCGAAACAGGGCCGCATTGACCCGTTGATCGGGCGCATCGCTGAAGTTGACCGCACGGTTCAGATCCTGTGCCGTCGGTCAAAAAACAACCCGCTTTATGTTGGCGAACCAGGCGTTGGTAAGACTGCGATTGCAGAGGGTCTGGCCCGTCGCATCGTTGAAAACCAGGTTCCTGAGGTCTTACTGCCTGCTGTCATTTACTCACTCGACATGGGCGCGTTGCTCGCGGGCACACGGTATCGTGGTGACTTCGAAGAACGGTTGAAAGCTGTCGTCTCCGAACTTGAGAAATTGCCAGATGCGATTTTGTTTATCGACGAAATTCACACCGTTATCGGCGCAGGTGCCACAAGCGGCGGGGCCATGGACGCGTCGAACTTGCTGAAGCCTGCATTGTCTGGCGGAACTATTCGTTGTATCGGGTCGACCACTTATAAGGAATTCCGGAATCATTTCGAAAAGGACCGCGCGTTGCTCCGCCGGTTCCAGAAGATTGATGTCAACGAACCAAGCATTGAAGACACGATCAAAATCCTTGCTGGTTTGCGCAGTGCATTTGAAGCGCATCATAAGATTAAATACACCCCTGATGCTATCAAGGCCGCGGTGGAGCTATCCTCACGCTATATTAACGACCGTAAGCAGCCAGATAAGGCCATCGACGTCATTGACGAGGTGGGCGCAATGCAAATGCTTGTTGCGCCTTCAAAGCGGCGCAAGCTGATTACCGCGCGCGAGATCGAGGCAGTCATTGCAACTATCGCGCGAATCCCGCCAAAGCAGGTCTCGAGCGACGACAAGACTGCGCTTGGCACACTTGAAGCAGACCTTAAGCGCGTCGTGTTCGGGCAGGACAAGGCCATTGGCGTATTGGCGAGCGCCATAAAGCTTAGCCGTGCAGG
>CALGEE010000359.1 GCA_937881525.1 uncultured Sphingomonadales bacterium
GGCCAAATGGGCTTGAAGCGGAAAACTGGCCTTGCGATGCCAACGCTGATTATTGCGGCCAATATTCCAGACATTGATGCGATAACGACGCTGCTTGGCGGGCAACAGCATCTGGCGCTTCGACGCGGACTTACGCATGGGCCTATTGCTATGCTTATCCTGCCGCTTCTGGTCTGGGGCGCAATGCTTGCGTTCGATCGTTGGCAGACAAAGCAAGGAAAGCGACCGGAAAATCGATTGGCAGTACATAAAGGCTGGTTGCTGGCGCTGGCCTATATAGGCTGCTTGAGTCATCCGCTGTTTGATTGGTTCAACAGCTATGGCATCCGTTTGCTTGAGCCATTTTCAAGCCAGTGGTTCTATGGCAACACCTTGTTCATTATCGACATCTGGTTGTGGGCTGCACTGATTACTGGTGTTTGGGTTTCGCGGCGCGGTGAGCGCACCGGCAAAGCATATTGGCGCACGCCTGCTCTCGTAAGCTTCGCAGCTATCTGTGCTTATATTTTAGCCAATGGCCTTATCACCGGCCGCGCTGAGCAATTAACGGCCGAGGCTGTGCAGAAAAAGTTTAACGTGGCGCCCACTTTGGTAATTGCCAATCCGGTACCAGTGCAATTCTGGAAGCGCGAGATACTGTGGCGCGACGACAGCCGCTTCGGGCAAGGCAGCTATACAGTGTTCGATGACGTGAGAATCGATAATTCCATGCGTGCGCATTACATGGGCGTTGCGGATAAAAATGCGTTTGAGGCTAACGTCACCAGGGGGTCGCCCTTGCTGTTTTGGTCACGCATGCCCGTCGCGCAGATAGTGGATGCAGGCAATAAGCGGACGTTGAAGATATCCGATCAGCGTTTTACCGATCCTTTGGTCGGCGACCGATTTAGTGCCTACTTCCCCATCGGAGACGAAAGCAAATGAACGCCCCAGTCATCCTCTGGTTCCGCCGTGACTTGCGCCTTGCCGACCAGCCAGCATTGGCAGCGGCAGTGACGAGCGGCGCGCCAGTCATTCCAATCTATATCCTCGATGACGATACGCCAAAACATCGCAAGATGGGCGCGGCCTCGCGCTGGTGGTTGCACCACAGTCTGACCGCGCTTGATACCGATTTGCAGGCGCTGGGTTCTCGGTTGATCCTGCGAGCTGGTAAATCGGACGAGATTTTATGCGCGTTGGCCGCGGAAACCGGCGCATCAGCCATTCACTGCATGCGCCATTATGAACCATGGTGGCGTAATGCGGAGAAAGCGGTTGCCTATGGCTTGGACGAAGGTTGTGCGTTCATATGTCATGACGGCAACTATCTGCTCCCCGCAGGCAGCGTTTCCACGGGCAGCGGCGGACAGTATAAAATCTACACGCCGTTCATGCGGGCCTTGTGGCAGCATATGCCACCGCCCTCGCCATTGGCCCGGCCCACGCATATCGCTGTGCCTCAGAACTGGCCAGCAAGCGAGAATATCGGCGAATGGAACTTGCTGCCCACTACGCCTGATTGGTC
>CALGEE010000360.1 GCA_937881525.1 uncultured Sphingomonadales bacterium
TGACTGACGTGTGCCTGGAGGAATAGAGGCATGGCCTTTTTCAAATGCGACAAGGCGCATGTAATCTGGACCAGTTGCCCAAGCCATAAACTCTTTTGCAGCATCTACTTTTTGAGTGCCTGCAGGAATGGCCAGAGCCCAAGCCCAGAGCCAACCGGAATTTTTACCAAGACCAGTGTTTGGTGCAACCGCCCAACCGATGTTGCCAGCAACTTCCGACGCTCCGCCCTTACCGTCTTCCGCCAACCAGCCAGCTGCAACAGTGGCGTCCATCCACATGCCACATTTGCCTTGACGGAAGAGTGACAGGTTTTCGTTAAAGCCATTGTTGGCATAGCCAGATGGGCCAGATTCAGCCATCATACCAGTGTAGAATGTTAGAGCATTGTTCCACTCTTGCGAGTCAAACTGTGCATTCCACTCTTCATCAAACCAACGCGCACCAAATGCATTGCCAAGAACAGTTGCAATCGCACCGCCTTCGCCCCAACCGGCTTTACCACGCATACAGATACCATTAATACCTTGTGCACGGTCGGTCATGGCCGCAGCCGCTTGACGGATGAAGTCCCAAGTGGGCTCATCCGGCATCGCAAGACCGGCTTTTTCCATCAGGTCTGTGCGATAGTGAACCATTGAGCTTTCAGCATAAAAAGGCGCCGCATAAAGCGTGCCGTCATATGACAGACCGCCGCGAACAGCAGGAAGGATGTCCTCAACAGCGTAATGCGCTGGCATATCGTCCAGAGGGACCAACCAGCCGTTTTTGCCCCAGATTGGGGTCTCATACATACCGATCATCATAACATCAAAAGCGCCACCTTTGGTTGTGATGTCGGTTGTGACACGCTGACGAAGAACGTTTTCTTCCAATGTCACCCATTCCACAGTATGGCCAGTGCGCACTTCAAAGTCTGGCGTCAGCGCTTGCATTTTGATCATATCGTCGTTGTTCACTGTCGCAATGACAATGTTGTCTGCATACGCAGCAGTCGACGCAAGCATTGACAGCGCCGTTGCAGCAAAAAAGTTTCCCCTAAGATACATCCGTTGTCCTCCCTATTTCGATGATGTGGAGGGAGCTAATCAGCAACATAGCCACAGGTCAATATATATTTTTGCTCGCGTAAAGATTTAACATATCACGCGGAGTCTCGCAAGATGAGTTTTCCTTCCAATCGTGTACTCTTCCATGGGTAAACTTGCCCTTCTATCGCTGTAAATAAAGCCTCTGCCGCCACTTGTGAGACGGCGTCATAGTTATGCGAAATTGTTGTCAGTGGCGGGCAAGTATAGCGAGAATGTGGGTGTCCATCCTGCCCGGCCACGCGAATCGTACAGCCTTCCACGCGGCCCACTCGGATGTTTTGCTCAAAACAGGCCGTCAACAATCCAATCGCCAAACGATCGTTGGAGCATAGAATCGTATTCGTGGAAAAACGCCCATTCTTGAGCGCCTCATGCCCACCCAATCGGCCAATCTCTTCAAATTGCCAACCCAGACCATCCACCGAAATCACCTTTGGGCTGTGACCAAACTTTTCCATCGCCTTCAAATAGCTTAGCCTGCGTCTGTGAGCGTTTGGATTAGCCGGCGTCTTCATCTCGAAAAAGCACGGTGGCTCGCCCGTGCGGCACAGATAATCTGTAATATGCGCGGTAAATTGGAAATTATCTGAGCCAACGAAACCCAGACCAATCTCATCCACGCTACTGTCAAAGATAAGCGTTGGAACATCGTTACAAAAACGCTCCAATGCCTTGTGATCGGAGGCACGACCCAAAGGGGCCAAGAAAACCCCGGCTGGTTTCAATGAGCGCAGCGTATCGAGCACCTCAACCTCATGGGCCGGGTTGCCATGAGAGCTGAACAGCGTCGGGCGATACCCCGCCGCGATGCAGTGATCCTCAAGGTTGCGGGCAATCTCAGCAAAATATGGGTCCGACAATAGGGGCACGACCACACCCACAGTCTTGGTCAGTTTGCGGTTCTGATTCATCGCATAGATATTGGGGCGGTAGTCATAACGCTCCAAAGTCGCCTCAATCTTCGCCCGTGTTCCAGCCTTCACACTCTCGGGATCGTGAAAATATTTCGAAACCGTCGGGCGTGAGATGCCACTTAGGCTTGCGAATTCTTCCATATTTCGAATTTTTTGCTCGCCCACGGCGTCACTCCTCAACAGTTTTACAAGAAGACCACTGAAATCTTCCTAATATTAACTATTTCTTACCGCGCGCAAATAATCAATACTTGTCTTGTGAAGTTTGCCTACAACCAGATCAGCACCACGTAATAACACCATAGGAGACACCTTAGCAGCAGCCCCAGCTAGCCCTGACGCACCTCAATATCGGCTTTGCGCGATTGGTTTTGCACCAAATCCACATTCACCATATCATTGCGCAACGCGCGGAATGTGGCATCGGCTTTGGAAAACCCATAGTCAATCCAACGTGCAATCAGGCGTTTTTCAAGTTCGCCCCGTGCCACCTCCAGCGACAAAGTCATATCGAAATGGACGGCCATTGCGCGCCAAGCCACCTGAT
>CALGEE010000361.1 GCA_937881525.1 uncultured Sphingomonadales bacterium
CTTGTATTTCAATCGAACCAGAAAGATAGGCTTTGGAACTTTGAACTTTTCTTGCATTTTTAGTAACTTCTAAGGCGTAATTAACATTATTATTTGCCGTGACCTCTATACCTTCTTCTAAAAGCGCACACTCAACTTCTGTAATTCCAAAGCGGGACTGATTGACCCTGACATAAAGCGGTGCGCGTTTTTGCATGGCCTGCATTATCAGCTCAAAGTCGTCTTTAAGAGACTCTTTCAAGGAAGAAAAAAGTGTATCGGGACAATCGAACACCACTGCAGGCGGTAAAGTTGCAAGTGCTGGCCCTTGTCCCTCGTGAGGAGTAATGGATGTCGGACTATAGCCGAGGCCAGTGAAAATATCAGCCAAATCAGCGCCCTGGGCAATTAAACCGCCCATAATGATACCTCTACCCGTCATTGCACCGCCCAAGGCCGCATAGGATCTTTGGCATCTCAGCCCATCATACACTAAATCCCTGATTGCAGCACGGTCGCTTGATCCCGCGAAACGGTGCCCTCGCGCCCAATTTGTCAGGACCTGTTCAGCCGCTTGGCCAAACAGGATTTTGTCGGTAATCTCAATTGCTGAAGCGCAACGTGCTGCAGGTGTCATGGGCGTTCCTTCGCTTACATAACCCTATAATTTGGGCTTTCACGGGTAATTTGCACATCATGCACATGGCTTTCTTTTAGGCCCGCACCTGTAATTTTCACAAATTCACAGCCCTGGCGCATGGATGCCACGGTTGGGTGGCCCGTGTATCCCATTGCCGCACGCAATCCACCCACTAATTGATGCACCACCGCCGCAGCCGAACCTTTATAAGGAACTTGCCCTTCGATACCTTCGGGAACCAATTTATCTAAGGCCGCGTCTTTTTGGAAATAGCGATCCGCTGATCCTCGCGCCATCGCCCCGAGAGAGCCCATGCCACGATAAGACTTATAGCTGCGCCCTTGGTACAGGATCACTTCGCCAGGACTTTCATCTGTGCCCGCAATCGCCGAACCCACCATAGCGCAAGAGGCTCCAGCCGCAATCGCCTTTGCAAAGTCGCCTGAAAACTTAATGCCACCATCGGCAATGATTGGAATATCGCCGGCCGCTTTGGCAGCATCCATTATTGCGGTTAATTGCGGCACACCCACCCCGGCGACAATGCGCGTTGTGCAAATTGAGCCTGGCCCAATACCAACCTTAACAGCATCAGCCCCTGCATCGATCAAAGCGCGTGTGGCGCTATAAGTAGCCACATTGCCGGCAACCACCTGAACTGCACCAGAAAAGGCTTTAATGCGCTCAACTGCACGCGCCACCCCTTCGGAATGCCCATGCGCCGTATCAATTACCACCAAATCAACCCCCGCCTCAATCAACGCGATTGAACGTTCATAGCCCGCGTCGCCAACAGTTGTAGCGGCAGCAACCCGAAGGCGGCCCAGCTCATCCTTACAGGCGTTGGGGTTTAGTACGGATTTTTCGGTATCCTTTAGGGTTAAGAGTCCCGTTAATTTACCTTGCCCATCGGTAATCAATAGCTTTTCAATTCGACGTTCTTTCATCAAAGAAATAGCCATTTCTCGATCAGCGGGCTCTTGTAAAATTGCAAGATTGGTCGAACTCATCATTACTGAGACGGGCGTGCGCTCGTCCGAGGCGAAGCGCATGTCGCGGTTGGTTACAATGCCTAAAACCCGCCCTGCCCCATCAACAACGGGAAAGCCGGTTACATTATAGCGTTCTTGTAAAATTTTTGCGTCAGCTAAAGTTTGATCGGGGGATAGCGTGATGGGGCTATAGACTATACCACTTTCAAAACGCTTAACGCGGCGCACTTCGCGGGCCTGCTCGTCTGGGTTAAGGTTGCGGTGAATAACACCCATGCCGCCCGCTTGTGCCATTGCAATGGCCATGCGTGCTTCGGTTACCGTATCCATAGCGGAGGACAACAGCGGTATATTTAACCTAATGGATCTGGTCACAAATGTAGATGTATCAGCGCCAGATGGCAAAACTGAACTGGCTGCTGGCAAGAGCAAAACATCATCAAAGGTTAACGCCTCGCGAATCTCCATGTTTCATCTCCTATGGATAAATGAAGGGGTTCGTTTGACAGTTTCCCTTTTCACGACTTTAAAAACGATGCAAGCCCAAATGATCAAAAACAACTTATTGGCGCAAGATGGGAAACCAATCTTGCCGCAAAATCTGGCCCGCGACCATTTCGTGCCCATCAAAAGGCGGCGAGGTACGGCCCGGGCGCGTCACATAACGCGCGTCATCCCCAATTAGACGCAGCGAAAAGGCACGGCGTCGGTTTTGGGATATATTGCCACGCGCGCCGTGGAGGGTACGAAAGTTAAAAGCTACTGCGTCGCCCGCCTCCATCTCAAATTCGCGAATATTCATGCCTTCAGCGTCAGGATCGGGTACGGCCATATACTTTTCAGGGTCGGGATAGAAGGCGCTGTCCAGCAGCCAACGTTTGGGTAACACCTCTTTTTCCCACAGATGAGAGCACGCAACACAGCGCAAGCTTGCCTCACGCACCGGATCAAGGGGTGACCAAAAGCTAATGGTTTGCTGGCCTTCAACAAAATAATATGGACCATCTTGATGCCAAGGCGTAGCTTTGGCAGTACCCGGTTCTTTGACCAACACATGGTCATGAAATAGCTGTACCCGCTTTGAGCGCATCAACTTGGCTGCCACCTCTACCACGTCGGAATGGGCTATCGTCTCTTGAAACTCGGATATGCGTTGCCAGTTACAATAATCATCAAAAAACCGCCCAGCTTCACCCTTGAGTAAATTCTCGGCCGCGTGGGGCCCAGGTTCAGCCATGTTACGTGCAATGCCAGCGCGCAGTATCTCAACCTGCTTGGCAAAAAGTCCTTTGACGAAGACCACACCCTCTTTTTCATAAGTGTCGACCATCTCTTGGCTTATATTTGTCATCTCATCCCCCAATTAACTTTTCCAAAGTACTTGAGCGAAGTGAGTTTGAAAATGCTATTTTTTAGTTAAGCCCAACGTTAACAAGTCTTACTTGATCAAATTGGTAAAAATCCTTATCAGCAAAAAGGCACACTCGGATTCGCAAAGACAGGCCAAATCTCTGGAAAGTTACATGCGCAAAGCTACTTACTCTTTAGTTGGT
>CALGEE010000362.1 GCA_937881525.1 uncultured Sphingomonadales bacterium
AACTGTTGCTCCTGTAGCCATTAAATCTGCCGCGGAAGTTTATGAGAGATTTAAAGCAGATTACGGCCTAGAAACTGCCAAAGCTTTTAAGAAGGCTTACGATAAGTTTGCAAAAGCCAATCCCGGAGAAGCAGGGTCAACCATTATTGGTGGGGGTCCATATCAGCAGTTTTGACGCTGGTTTGTCCGCCGGCCAGCGCGTAAAGGTGCGCCCGCGCGGAACAAGTTCAGACCCAGATGTATTTGGGGCTTTGCGTTATCTCGATGATACCCGGGTGTCAATCGACCATGTCAGCGCCGAAACAGGCCCGATTGCGGTGCATTTCCCAGTTGCAGGTTATGCTGTCTCGCCCGCGTGACCCGGATATAAAGCCGGGTCAAATTTGGGTGCGCCAAATTTAAGATGCGTCAAGTTTAAGGTTTCCGGCTGGATCATCTAAATTCTTAAATCCATTTGTTGATCAGGATGTTGGCACTGTGCAAAAAGGCGAATTTGTCTCGACAGTTACTTGGGATTTTGATGCATATGCTAAGGCGAAGGAAGCAGAGGCGGTAAATAATGATGGCCAAGCAAAGAACGATTTTTCCAAGGGAGAGGCGGACAAACTTATGTTTCATCTGTCAGTGGATAACGGTTACTCTTGGTCGCGGCAGATGGTCTATGGGGGAGGTAAAAGTAATGCTGTTGATTTCTTTGATGAAGATGTTGGTTCGATCGGGCGTTCGCAATGGGACCCGGAGGTGAACCATATATGGGGCTTCAAGGAGTCCAATTTGACCTGGTTCAATGGTGAGCGAAAACTTAGCTTTGGCCCCAATACCAACTCTGGTGAGAAAAAAGTGGTCAGCTTTAAAATGATGGATATCGGTGGCGCGAGTGACAAGTTGGACACGCTTTTATTCCAAGGCGTTGAGTCTCAAAGAGATTACTATGCTGTTGTTTATGACTACCGAATCACGGACGATGATGTTGTTGGCGTCACGCTTGCAGAAGTCATGTAAATAGTACGTATTGTTAGGTGCTGAACTAAACGGGGCTGGATTTCTGGGATATGCTCAGGCTAGCTCGTGCAGGTAGGGCGGGTTGCAGCCGTCTTGTTGGCAGTTGAATGCCGCGACTTTATTGCCGAATGTTAACGCTCCTGACAATGTCTCAGCATCCATTGACCCAAGGGTGTCGGCTGATGCAAGGCTGCCCGCACGCCATAGCACTGACAACATGCCCGCCTGAAAACAGTCACCCGCCCCAACCGTATCGCAGATGCCAGTCACCGGTGCAACTGGCAGTCTAAGAGCCGTCTTGCCGTTGGCTTTAGCTACGCAATCCTTGGCGCCTTGGGTCATCACCACCAGCTTTGCCGCGGCGAAATTATCGGCGCATAGTGCCTCAAAATCTGCATGACCAAACAGCAGATCGCAATCTTCATCGCTTGCCTTGATGATATCGGCATGCGCAAACGCCACCGCCATCCGCGCCTGATAATCAACCAGATCATCGATCAGAGCTGGCCGCATATTCGGGTCAATCGATACCAGTGCCCCCCGATCCTTTGCAGCCACAATCAGCTTTAACCATTGGCCAAAATCGATGGCACTGCTAAGGGCGGTGCCACCAACATGCAGCAGGTTAAAATCACTATCCAGACATTGCGCAATGAAGCTATCGTCGATTTGCCGGTCGGCTGTCCCCTCGCGGTGGAAACTGTATGAGGGCACACCAGCCGCATTCACCGTAACAATCGCCAAAGGTGACGGTTCAAAAACGCGCACCGGTGCCGCAAGGCCAACATTGGAGGCCGTCAGCTGTTCCACAATCATATCCCCGAAATTGTCGGTTGAAATTGGGCAGGCGAATTTCACTGGCACATCCAGACGGCCAAGCGCCATCGCTGCATTCAATGGGGCACCGCCAACCTTGGCTGCAAAAAGATGTGACGCGGGCGCTGGCTGCATCACCATATCAATCAGTGCTTCACCCGCGGTAAGGATCATTTCTTGGCCTTTGATGGTGGGTTCATGCGTTTGTCATCCTTGAAAAAATGCAAATGCCCGGCTTGTGGGGTCAAAAAGACATCCTTGCCCTTCATCTTGGCGCTAATCGTCGGGCGGCTCACCAGCATTGGGCCATACTCTTTGGTATCTATGTAATATAGCGTTTCCGCACCAATCATTTCAACATGGCTGATGGTGCCTGCAATGTCGCCCTTTTTATCCGATAGGGACAGATGTTCGGGCCGTACGCCGCAAACATCAGCCTTTGCCTGTTTGGAAATCTTGCCGGTCAGAAAGTTCATTTTCGGGCTGCCAATAAAGCCGGCAACAAACAGCGTTTGCGGGCGTTCATATAAATCAATGGGCGAGCCGATTTGTTCGATATGACCTTCGCGCAGGACAACAATCTTGTCGGCAAGGGTCATCGCTTCAACCTGATCATCCATCTTTTTTCAAGTAAAACTGCAGGTTTCTTGCTGTCACACCACGTTTTAACATGGCTTTAGATTCCCATAAATATGCCCGTTCCGTCAATCTCTGTG
>CALGEE010000363.1 GCA_937881525.1 uncultured Sphingomonadales bacterium
TTCCATCTCTGGAATTATACAAAAGGTGTCTCGCGAGTCCCTACATGTCTACAGTTGGCGATTATTTTGTCTGTCGCCGGGGCAGGTTATATATTTGCGCGGCCACTGCTTGCTCCTTTTTTCATTCTGGCCGTTGTGATTGCATTTATTGCCGCAGCCGCGCGGCCGTTCTCCTCGCAGCAAAAATGGCTGGTGCCCATTGGTGTGCTCATAATGCTAGCAAATGCCATATTCATACGGCGTGCGGCATGGCTGGATGAGGCGGTTTCTTGGCACCTTTATCACGTGCTTGTTGCACTTGCGTTAGCCGTGCTTGCGAAGGGCATGATCGTTACCGAACGGAATATGCGCGAACCATTTGCATGATGTAGGTCTATATCACGCTTTATAAGGCTTCAATACCACACGCAGTTTATCGCATAGCGCGCGTAAGCCGAATCTGATGCAGGCGGACATGGTTGGCGATGGTTGCCAAATCGCTGCGCGGGGGTTAGCGTTAAACCATGCAGAACACGCCACATTATGAAGAGCAATATCTTTCGCTGATGCGCCAGATCTGGGAAGATGGCACTGTGCAGCGCGATCGGACGGGGGTTGGCACCAAGGCGTTGTTCGGCGCAACCATGCGCTTCTCGCTTGCCGATGACGCGATACCGTTGCTGACAACCAAGCGCGTATATTGGAAAACAGCGGCGCGAGAAATGCTGTGGTTCTTAACGGGCAATACAAATATTCGGCCGCTGTTAGAGCAAAAGGTCAGGATTTGGACCGACTGGCCGCTGGACCGCTATCGCCGTGAAACGGGTACGATCATTTCGCAAGAGGATTTCGAGCAGCGGATTGTTGACGATGCAGATTTCGCCAAACAATGGGGCGATCTTGGGCCAGTCTATGGCGCGCAGTGGGTAAATTGGCCGCGTTATGAGTCAACAGAAAATGGTGTCTACCGGCGCGCTGAAAAGGGCATTGATCAGGTTAGCATGCTTGTCGAAAGCCTGAAGAACAACCCCGGTTCGCGCCGTCATATCATTGAAGGTTGGAACGTAGCAGAGCTTGATCAAATGGCGCTACCGCCATGCCACAAAACCTATCAATTCCATGTCGCCGACAATGTGTTAAGCTGCATATTGTTTCAACGATCGTGCGATCTGGGGCTTGGTTTTGCATTTAACGCCTTTTCCGCTGCTTTGTTGACGCGCATGCTTGCGGCGGTGTGTGGGTACAAGGCTGGGGAGCTCATCTGGCAAGGTGGGGATGTGCATTTGTATCTTAACCACGCGTCTTTGGTAGAGGAGCAATTGTCGCGCGCGCCAGCGGGTAATCCCAAATTGAAGCTTTTACGCGCGCCCAATAGCGTTTTCGACTTTACGATCGAAGATTTTGAGGTGCTTGATTACCAACCACAATCCCATATTTCCGCGCCCGTCGCGGTGTGATCTCTCTTTAGGTCAGTTATATTGACCTAAAACCATGTTTGAAATATTATAACAAGTATGGATCATAATCTGCCCGAGTCGTTCGGGCGGTTGAGAGCGGAGAGGGATATGACGCAGGCACCGAAAAATAACCTCTCGCCTCTGCATCTGCATATCCCCGAACCCAAATTCCGCCCCGGTGATGTCGCCGACTTTAGCGATATCATCGTACCTGAGGTTGATACCAACCCGCGTCCCGACGAGCATGTTGTGCCGGCCGATATTCACCCTTTGGCTTATGGCCTCATCCGTGTGTTAGGCGATGACCATCAGGCATCGGGTAGTTGGAACCCCGGACTTGATGCCGATACTCTGCGGGTCATGCTGCGAAAGATGCTGCTTTTGCGTGCTTTTGATGATCGTATGTTTCGGGCACAGCGGCAGGGTAAAACGAGCTTCTACATGAAGTCCTTTGGCGAGGAGGCGACATCGGTTGCGACAACTATGGCGCTGCATTCGGATGATATGTGTTTTCCAAGCTACCGCCAGCAGGGCATATTGATCACGCGGGATTATCCGCTGGTAGATATGATGAACCAGATTTATTCGAACCGTGGCGACCATTTGAAGGGTCGCCAGTTGCCAGTGATGTATTCCGCGAAGGAATATGGTTTTTTCAGTGTTTCGGGCAATCTGACCACGCAGTATCCGCAAGCCGTTGGTTGGGCGATGGCATCGGCGTCGCGCGCGGACACCCGCATTTCGGCGGTGTGGTGCGGTGATGGATCAACGGCCGAGGGTGACTTCCACAGTGCATTAACCTTCGCCGCCGTTTACAACGCACCCGTTATTTTTCAGGTCGTCAACAACCAATGGGCGATTTCCTCCTTCTCCGGCTTTGCAGGTAGTGAGCGCACGACCTTTGCCGCGCGCGCTATTGGTTATGGGATCGCTGGCCTGCGCGTCGACGGAAATGACGCCCTTGCCGTGTATGCGGCGATGCAATGGGCCGCGAACCGTGCGCGTACAAATGGCGGTCCGACATTGATTGAGTATTTCACCTATCGTGGAGAAGGGCATTCAACCTCTGACGATCCGGGCGCATACCGTGCGGCGGAAGAATATGCGCTCTGGCCTTTAGGGGATCCGGTGACGCGGCTTAGGGACCACTTAATCGCAATTGGTGCGTGGACCGATGCGCAGCATGACGCGTTGACCCTTGAGCTGTCTGATTATGTGAAAGCGGTTCAAAAGGAAGCCGAGCAGAATGGCATTTTGGGCCATGGTTTGCACCATCGGTTCGAGACGATGTTTGAGAATGTTTTTGAAGACATGCCGTGGCATTTGAAGGAGCAATGCGCCCAAATGCTTGAGGAGCAAAAGGATAAATTTGGCCCTGAGTGGGAGGCGCGTTGATGACAGAGCCTGCTGCAAAAAAGATGAATATGATCGAGGCCATCAACAGTGCGCTGGATGTCATGCTCGCCAAAGACCCTGAAGTCGTCATTATGGGGGAAGATGTCGGCTATTTCGGCGGCGTTTTTCGCGCAACTGCGGGCTTGCAGGTGAAGCATGGCAAGACGCGCGTGTTTGATACACCGATTAGCGAATGCGGTATCATCGGTGTTGGCGTTGGCATGGCGGCTTATGGCCTTCGTCCAGTGCCCGAAATCCAATTTGCCGATTATATATACCCCGGGCTTGATCAGTTGGTAAGCGAGGCTGCGCGCATGCGGTATCGGTCAGCCAATGACTTCATTTGCCCCATGACCGTGCGATCGCCCTTTGGCGGCGGTATTTTCGGTGGGCAAACGCATAGCCAAAGCCCGGAAAGCCTATTTACCCATGTCTGCGGCATTAAGACCGTCATCCCGGCAACGCCTTATGATGCCAAGGGGCTATTGATAGCCGCGATTGAAGATAATGATCCTATTGTCTTTTTCGAACCCAAGCGCATTTATAACGGGCCATTCACTGGCTATTATGATCGCCCGGTTGAACCATGGTCTAAGCATAATGGCAGCGATGTGCCCGAAGGATATTACCGCATAGATCTCGGCAAGGCCGCGGTCGTCTGCGAGGGGGAAGCTGTCACGGTCCTGACTTATGGCACCATGGTCCATGTTGTGAAGGCTGTTGTTGCAGACCAAGGTATTGATGCGGAAATCATCGATTTGCGCACGCTTTTACCGCTCGATATCGACACTATCGTGGCTTCGGTCAAGAAAACGGGTCGGTGCATGGTGGTGCATGAAGCAACACGCACCAGCGGCTTTGGCGCTGAGCTTGCGGCGCAAGTGCAGGAACGTTGCTTCTACCATCTTGAAGCGCCCGTGGAGCGGGTCACTGGTTTTGACACGCCATATCCACATAGCCTTGAATGGGCCTATTTCCCCGGACCCGTGCGCCTTGCCCGCGCCTTTGACAAGATCATGAAGGACTGACGCGATGCCTAAATTCACGTATAATTTGCCTGACATTGGTGAAGGGATTGCCGAGGCCGAAATCGTTGCCTGGCACGTCAAAGTTGGCGACATAATTTCTGAAGACCAGCCTTTGGCGGATATGATGACCGACAAGGCAACCGTTGAGATGGAGAGCCCGGTTTCGGGGGTTGTCACCAAAGTGTCGGGCGAAGCCGGCGATGTGATCGCAATCGGAGCAATGCTTGTTGAAATAGAAGTCGCTGGTGAGGCAAGCGCGGAAACTGCCGAAGCTGCGCCACTCGCGACAGAGCCCGCGGTATCCATCGTCGAGGATGAAAATCCGCACGCGCCGGAACCCATTTTCGTCGCACAGGTAACTCCGACATCTTTGGCCACGGCTTTAGTGCATTCTGCTGCTCCGGCTGCTGAGGCATCAGGCAAGGTCATGGCGTCGCCAGCCGTCCGTCAGCGCGCCAAGGAGCTTGGTGTAGATTTGACTGACGTCAAGGCGGCAGGCGGGCATATTCGGCATGCTGATCTCGACGCTTTCCTGTCGTACGGAACGCAGATGGGCTATCGTCCGGTGCACGCAACTGCGCGGCGCGCGGATGAGGCCGTTAAAGTCATGGGCATGCGGCGCAGGATTGCCGACAATATGGCGGCGTCGAAACGACATATTCCACATTTTACTTATGTCGAAGAAATTGACGTTACTGCAGTTGAAGCCATGCGCGCGGATTTGAATGCCAATAGCGGAACGAAGCCTAAGCTAACCCTGTTGCCAATGCTCATCGTGGCTATCTGCAAGGCCATTCCGCAATACCCGATGATGAACGCACGGTTCGATGACGATGCCGGCATTGTAACACGTCACGGCGCTGTGCATTTGGGCATGGCAACGCAGACTGATACTGGGTTGATGGTGCCTGTTATACGAGACGCGCAAGAGCGCAACATTTGGCAGTTGGCGACTGAGATCACGCGCCTTGCCGAGGCAGCGCGCGATGGATCGGCCAAAAGCGAAGAACTGTCGGGCTCAACCCTAACGATCACATCGCTGGGCGCGCTTGGTGGCATTGCCACTACACCAGTGATCAACCGACCAGAGGTCGCCATTATCGGACCGAACAAGATTGTCGAGCGCCCCATGTTCGTTGGCGACCGTATCGAGGCCCGTAAGTTAATGAATCTATCGATCAGTTGCGACCACCGCGTTGTTGATGGCTGGGATGCCGCAAGCTATGTTCAGGCGTTGAAGAAACTTATCGAAACACCCGTTTTGCTGTTCGCCGATTAAAATTTGTAACCGAGCAGGCTCGTTTGGTTTAATTT
>CALGEE010000364.1 GCA_937881525.1 uncultured Sphingomonadales bacterium
TTCAAATCTGCGCTTCATAGATTTGTGTGATCGTGGTACTTTGAGACCTGTTAGAATTTGTCTGACAACACCTTTGTATGACAATGCCCTCAAGACAATGTAATCGCCAAGATCCCCAGCGCAACCAGGCCGGCCCAGACGATGCGATGCATAAAGTGCGGCTCGTTCAGGATGAACGCAGCGAGGATTACGGATACGGGGATAGACGCCTGACGAACTGCGCTGACTGTGGCAGCTTCGGCTCCAAGCTGGAACGCGGAAAGGATGAATAGGTAGGAGAGAAATGACGTAATTCCGGCAAAAACGATCCGCCATGGGGCTAGCGCCCACCCGCGTACGACTGGCAAAAACGGAGCAAACATGTGGCTATCTTCCCAGGCACGAATACCGGCAAGCATGGGCACTACCAGAATATAGCAGTAAAAAAGGAAGGGTGCGGGTGACACCTGTTGCATTGCGTTGGCATCGCTCAGCGAATAGGCTGCCGAGCCCATCATCGCCAGGACAGCCATCGTAAATGCTTTGCGATCATCCAGCAGCCTTCCCGGAGATTTTTGGATGATCAGGCTACCCAGAAGAACCAGCGATACTCCTAGCAGCGTGAGCCAGGAATAGATCTGATTCAGCGCCAACCAACTGAAAGCTATGATGGCAATCGGTGAAGAGCGGATGATCGGATAATAAACCGACAAATTGCCGCGCCGTAGGGCAGACAAGGTTCCATAATAGTAGAGGGTTAGACCAATTGCCGAAATAACGACATAGGGCCAGGTTTCCCGCGGTACGCTCAAATCCTGACCCATGGCCAGTGTATGGCCCGCAGCCAGAAACACCCAGATCAACGACACACCAACATAACAAGACGCCGGATGCGCCACGCCTTTCAAAATCAGGTCGCGCAAGGGGTGGATTGCTGCCGAGATTAAGATCAAAATGGTCCAATACGGTTCCATGTCTTAGGTCTGGCTCAGTGGGTTGCGGTGCAGGAAGGTGTTGAAATGCACTGTCAGTTGATCATCTTCGATTAGCACGACGCCGTAGGCTGGGGGTTCGTCACAAAATTCGGCATTAACACTGGCTGCATTTAATGGGATTTGGTGGTTAAGGCTCGGCAAGCTGGTGAACGAGATGCCGCGCCAGTTCACATAGGTCATGCGATGCACGTGTCCGTAAAACACATGCCGGATATCGCGCCCATGCCGGAGCGCTTTGGCGAATGCCTCCGCTTCAATCAACCTGATATTATCCACATAAGGAATGCCGATTTCAAAAGGTGGATGGTGCAGGAACAGATAGGTTGGCTTGTCTCCAGCTTCGGCCAGTTGTTGTTTCAGCCAGTCTAGTCGGTAACTGCAAAGCTGGCCCTCATGCACGTCTCGCCCTTCTTTGGTGGTATCAAGGAACAGGAATACGCCCTGTTCTATCTCGAACCGATGCTGAACGAACTCATTCATGTCCTTTGGATGATCCGGGAAAACCGATTGGAACACGGCGCGGTCGTCATGATTGCCTATCAATAGAAAGCAGGGTAGCGGATAGACCGCCAGACGGGCCTTGAGCGCCTGATAGGCCTCGACCTCAGCGAATTCGGCTAGATCTCCAGATATCACGCAAAATGCCGCATCGGGGTGCCAACGAGAAATATCGTCCAGGCAAGCGTCCAGCCGGGCGGTCGGAACACCACCGTTTAGCAAAAGGCCTTCGTCGACAAGGTGGATATCCGTGATATGGATGAATTTAGTCTTCATAAAAATTTTCCAAATTTTATTTGATACAAAGCATCAGCGATACTTAACGATTATCAGCAGTTTACAAATGGTTTCGTGCGCCCACTTGTCTAAACGCGGCGCGGTGAGTGATAGAACACGACGGACTTCGCAGCCGGCACCATCAAATTAAACTTGCTTGAAGCGGGCAGGGCTAATTTGTAACCTCGTTTAATGACAAAACACTCCCCATTTCGCTACTATAAAACCAGCCCTGAAGTCACTCCTCTCAGCTACTCTTGTCCGCTAAAGGCGCAATAAGGGCTGGGTGCGGGGTTGGGTTGAGTGTGTGGGCCTGCAGGAACGCCATCTCTATTCACGCATCAATTTCAAGCTGAACCGTGCCGCTGCCCTCGATGAGTGGCGTCAACTACTGAGCGCATAGATTTCGATTGCCCCATCAATCTGATGCGAGTTTTCATTGGTTTGACAGCTGCTTAGGCTGACAACTTGGCTCGAAACTTCACGAGGCCATCCTGACATCCTTGAATTTCCAAACGTGCAGCGGATTGCTGATGCGGTTATGCTGAGGCCGAGCGTTCAGCTCGTTTATGGTAACTAGAAACCCGAACAAAAGTGGTCTTGAGCCTAATTAAATAAGCTTCGATCACATCGCGGTGACTTTTGCATTTTTTGCGATTTAGCCGCTCAGCATTGCTAATCCTGATAATCCTGCTAATCGCCATCCAAAACACTACATCCCGCAGGTACCCTATGCCTGTGCAGGTTGGCGGGTTAGGGCGCGGTGCTGATCTGATACTGCGACCGCGCCAGCCAGTCTGGGCTGATCTCGACGCCCCAACCCGGTGCGTCGGTGACGCGGGCGTGACCGTTCACGATGTCATAGGGCGATTGCACAAAAAGTCCGTCTTGCCATGGGTAATAGTCAGAGCCTTCGATCGAAAATTCTAGGTATTTTCCCGCATTTGGAATGGAACGCAGCAGGTGCATGGTGAACAGGGTGACAAGGGAGAGATTGGCGCAGTGCGGCGTGACCGGCAGCCTGGCCCGGTCGGCCATTTCGACAACGCGCATGGTGCGGCACATGCCCCCCAGATACAGAATGTCAGGTTGTACAATGTCCACCGCGCGCATGTCGATCATCCGCCGCCATGTCGGCAGATCACAGTCCTGTTCCCCGCCAGTGACGTCGATGTCCAGCGCATCGGTGACCTGTTTGGTCTGTTCCAGTTCCCAGTAGGGGCAGGGTTCTTCGTAATGGGAAAACCCTTGGTCCTGCAGCATATGGCCGACTTCGATGGCGCGGTCCGGAGAATAGCAACTGTTGGCATCAATCATCAGCGCGACATTGTCGCCCATTTCACGGCGCATGGTCGGAATGATCTCTTCAGTACGGCCGGGCCATTCGTCTTTGTTGCGTCCGACTTCGGCACCGGCGCGGACCTTGAAGGCGTCAAAACCGTGGGTGTCACGCAGGTGTTTCATGCGCGCCGCCTCGTCCACTGGGGTGATGTCGCGTTTCATTGACGAGGCATAGGCGCGGATTAGACCGGGCGTTCCGCCCAACAGTTCGGCCACGGATTTGCCTTGCTGTTTGCCGCGCATGTCCCAGATGGCGGTGTCCAGACCGGCCATGGCGCGGCGCAGGTAAGAGCCGGGGAATTTGTGTTCACGTTCGGCCACAATATCCAGCAGATCGTCCAGATCGGTGGTGTCCTGACCCAGCGTCCACGGTGCGACCTGCCGGTGCAAAACCTGTGTTGTGATATCGGAATGATAGGTGGACACCTGCCCCCAGCCCTGTGCGCCGCTTTCTGTCGTCACGCGGACAAAGCCGATGAACGGGGTGGTGAAGGTTTCGATGGAGTTCAGTTTCATGTGCGTCTCCTTTAGGCGCGTGCGTCTTGCCGGATCAGGTCGGATGCTTTTTCCCCGACCATAATCGCGGGTGCGTTGGTGTTTCCGGTCGGGATCGTCGGGAAAATCGACGCATCCGCGACCCGCAGGCGCTGAATGCCGTGCACCCTTAGCCGTTCATCGACGACGGATGTTGCTGGATCGTGACCCATGCGGCAGGTGCCGCACTGGTGAAATACGGTCCAGCATTTCTGGCGGATATAGGCGTTCAGATCGTCGTCTGATGACACATCCAGACCTGGTGACATTTCTGCGTCGATCACCGATTTGAACGCGGGGGTATCGGTGATTTTGCGTATCAGCCGCATGCCTGCCAGCATCAGGTCACGGTCGTGCTGGGTGTCTAGATAATTGGCATGGATTTCCGGCGCGATGGTTGGATCGGCAGAGCGTATTTGTAGATGGCCGGTGCTGGTCGGTTTACACGGGTTAAAGCCCAGCAGAAAGCCGGGAAATGGGTCCGGGCTCATCAGCGGGCGGGTGCCTACGGGTGCGCGGGTATAGCTGACTGGGGAGAAATACAATTGAAGGTCAGGCCGGTCCGAGGCGTCGTTCAGGCGGACAAATCCGCCGCCCTGATTGAGGCTCAGCGACAATGGCCCTTTGCGGGCCAGGACGTATTGCAAACCGACGCGTAGTTTTCCGAGCAGCGGGCGCAGTTGTTCATTCAGGCTGGGGACTTTGGCGCGAAACATGTAATCGGCGCCAAGGTGATCCTGCAGGTTGCGTCCAACTTGCGGGGCGTCGTGAACCACGTGTAGACCATATTTTTGCAGCACGGCAGCAGGGCCGATGCCCGAGAGTTGCAGCAATTGCGGTGAATTGACCGCACCACCGCACAGGATGACTTCGCGCCGCGCATGGGCGATAATGTAGCGGCCCTTCTGGCGGTATTCCACACCGACCGCGCGTTTGCCGTCCAGCAAGATCCGGTTCACATGGGCGCGGGTCTGCACGTCCAGATTGCTGCGTTTGCGGGCGGGCCACAAATAGCTGCGCGCTGCCGAGGCGCGAAATCCGTCCTTTGTGGTGATCTGATAGACGGTCGAACCTTCCATTTCGGCACCGTTGTAATCGGGGTTTTGCGGGATGCCCGATTGCGCGGTGGCTTGCAGATAGGTTTTGGTCAGCGGGTGGATTTCGGCTGCTGGGTCGTAGACCGACAATGGCCCGACGCCACCGCGCCGCTGGTCTGGGCCGCCGTCCCAGTTTTCCATGCGCCGGAACAGAGGTTCGACATCGCCCCAGCCCCAGCCCGGTGCGACCGCGCCCCAGTCGTTGTAATCCATGCGGTGGCCGCGCACATAGACCATTGCGTTGATCGAACTGGAGCCGCCCAGTACTTTACCGCGTGGCCAGTACATCTGTAGCCCGTCCAGGTTCGGGTCCGGTTCGGTCACGTATTTCCAGTTTACCCGTTGGTCATGGAAAATTTTGCCATAGCCGATTGGCACCTGAATCCAGAAATTTTTGTCGGTGCCCCCGGCCTCCAGTACCAGAACCTTTGATGTTCCGTCTTCGCTCAGCCGGTTGGCCAGAACGGATCCGGCAGAGCCTGCACCGACAATCACATAATCGTATTCGTTCACTTTATTTATCTGCTTTGCTGCGTCCAAAGACCTGCGCCAGCACCATCATGATCGAGGTTACCACGATCATGATGGTAGAAATTGACGCGATCGTTGGGTCGATCTGGTCACGCAGGGCGTTGAACATGTTACGTGTTAATGTTGGATTATCCCCGCCGGAAATAAACATCGCAATCACAACTTCGTCAAAAGAGGTCAAAAACGACAATAATGCGGATGTGACAACGGCAAAGCGTATTTGGGGCAAGGTGATGGTCAAAAACGCCTTCCAACGCGGTGCGCCAAGGCTGCGTGCGGCCAGTTCCTGGTTCATGTCGTAGCTTTTGAGGGCAGAGCCAGTCACGATCAGCACCAGAGGCAGGGCCAGA